>JAGODN010000108.1 GCA_017998195.1 Desulfobulbus sp.
AAGTCCGGGAACAGGTCGATGCCGCTGATCCGCGCCGGGGTGTGCGCGGCCAGGACCATGGTCTGGCCGCCGGTGCCGCAGCCGATGTCGGCGATCCTGGAGGCTGCCGAGAGGTTGTCCACGAAACCCAGGGCCTGCACGGTCACGGCCGGGCTGCCGGGGCCCTGGCGTTCCAGCGCGGCGAAATATGCGCAGATGAGGGAAACGTCGAACTCGTGGATGGAGGCGGGAGGGTCGCTCATGGTCTGCGCCGGAACAGGCGGTGGAAGAGGGTAGTCAACGACCACGGTGTGCGACCGTGCCGCCCGGACTGGGTGATCTCGGCCATGGCCGTGCGAAAGGAGAGCGTCCCGCCCGGGTCGTTCGGGTCGCGCCAGCTCGAGTACGGATGGCAAAACAACGACCCGATCCGGCGGAACAGTTCCTCGCGACCCGCGGGGTGGTCCGGCGACAGGCGCCTGGAGGCGACCTCCCGGCGAATGGCGGTCAACGGCTCGGAACAGTCCCTGGCCTCGGTCAGTTCGCCACCTGTGAAGACCAGTTCGAGCACCTCGCGGTACTTCCAGGCCGGGTGCATTCCCGCCAGCGGGCGCGGCCACTCCGGCCGATCCCGGCCCAACAGCAGCCCGCCGGAAAAGGGGACCGGGTGCTGCAGGTCGTGGTACATGGCGGAGAAGAGCGGCACCGTGCTGCGGTCGGGCTCGGGCCGCACCCCGAAGAGCACCGGCGGCGGTCCCTCCAGGTTGAGCGCCAGCCGGTCGAGCAGCAGCTGCCGATCCGCGACCCGGTACACGCAGACATACCCGCACCAGCAGGCGCTGCAGGTGGCGGCCGGCTCGATGCCGTGCCGCTGCGGGCTGAACAGGCCGGTGCCGCTTGTCGAGGCCAGGATCCAGGAGTGGTCGCGGTAGAGGACGCGGTCGGGAAACTGGGTGGTCATGGCTGCCTCGGAGCGGGGATGCGGGAGGGCGTCCGCACCCGGCGGCGGGCGTCCGCCCGTCCGGGCTGCGGCCCGGGAAAAGGCGCGTCCTGCCTATTGCCCGGGTTCATGGTTCGGGCGGTCCCCGGGTGGATCATCGGGCAGCACGAGCAGGCCCCGGTACAGGGGAAAATGCGGGTTCACGGCCACCTCCCAGGGGTGTCCGTCCGGATAGGCGAAATACCCCGAGTAGCCGCCCCATTCGGCCTCGACCGCCTCCTTGAGCAGGCGGCCGCCGGCCTGCACGGCCTGGGCGAGAATGGCGTCCACCTGTTCCCGGCTGGCCGCGTTGTGGGCGAGGGTGATGCCGCCAAAGCCGCCCGGGTCGGCCAGGTTCGCGTCCACGGCCAACAGGCGCCTGGGGTACAGGGCCAGGGCCGTGCCGGTGTGCAGCCGGAACAGGGCAAAATCGCCCACACTGGCGCTGGACAGGGGCCAGCCCAGACCGTCCCGGTAAAACCGGAGGGCCCTGGGCAGATCGGCAACGCCAAGGGTGATGATATGCAGCCGTGGCCCCATCCTTTTCTCCTCAGGGCGGACCGGGTGCAGGGCACGGTCCGGGGCGGGACCGCAGGTCTCGGATTGCTGGTGGTACCGGCAGCGGGAAGGTTTGTCAACCGGTTCGGTGGGGCTGGGGTGGGGCGGAGGCGGGAAGGGGGGAAGCAGGGCGATTGTCCGTGCCGGCGGAGTGCTGCGCTCAGCGGTTGGTGGTGGTGTGCCTGCGCAGGAGGCTGTCGATAACGACAAAGGTGGCGGCGTGGATGCGCTCGTTTTTCGAGGCGCTCTGACCGGCGACGTTGAGCACCTCGATCTTGTGGCGGTCGATCCACTCGGCCAGCGTGTCCGCCGCCTGGTCCGCGCTCAGGTCGGCCAGGTCCAGGTGGAGCCAGGGTTTGCCCAGTCTTTTCGCTATCCTCCTGGTCAGGGCGGAGCCGCCGGAGAGCCTGCCATGGGAGCAGATGACCGTGCCGTCCGCATCCCGGATGTTCTGTTCGGTGCGCTTGGGGTAGCCGCGGGTGTCCATCTCCTCGAGCGCGTAGCTGAGCGGCAGCGGCCCGGCCTCGGTTCTTCGCCCCTTGGGCACCCGGCCGCCGTAGGGGAAGCCGTTTTCGATGGCGGCATCGATGGCGGCAATGTCGGCGCCGGTCTGGCCGCCGGAGATGATTTTCTTGAGCATGGTTCTCCTCCTTCCGGTTGTGGTGGGGTGGTGGCGACGGGTCATGGGATCAGCCATCGTGGTCGGATACCCGGCTCAGGGCGCATCCCTTGCCGACCTCGCCGGAGGCGTAGAGCAGTACGCATTCCCGCACCCCGCCTTTCTCGAGCGGGGTGGACAGGGTCAGGGTGCCGCGGCTCGGCGAGGTGAGGGTCACGCACACCGCGAGCACGTAGTCCAGGTCGTAATAGTCGTCGAACTCCGCCACCTTCACCGCTTCGCCGGGGCGCACGTCACGGTAATGGTAGCCCTTGCCTGCCTCGGTCCAGGCACTGATCACGCCCTCGTCACAGCTGCTGAAGCCGCCGTCTTCGGCGCTCACCCGGGTCAGGGTTTCTTCGGAATGGTTGACAAAATAGAGTTCGCGGCCCGTGTCGGCGTCCTGCGAGGTCACCCGGAAAAGCACCTTCCGGTCATCGACCCTGTTGGCCAGGGGAAAGCCGAAGCGGCCTTTTTTCAGGTGCGGCGGTGTCCACTGGAAGCGGTGCATCATCCGTTTTTCTTTCATGCGGTTTTCTCCTTCCGGTTGGGCGGCGGTTGAGCGGAAGGTCGGCACCGCTCGTGCGGCGGCTCGTCCTTCGCGCTGATTTTTCGTGGGATTTTGCTGCGGATCCGCCCCGCCCGGTGGCGAGCGGACACCCGGGCAGCGGGAACGGCGCGCCGGACGGGCCGGGCGCGGCCGCACCGGCCACTTGCCAGGCCAGGGATGGCAAGGCGGGGTGGCGCGATACGGTTGGGGTTTTGCAGGGATTGTTGACGGCGGGACAACAGGGGGACCGAACTCAGGGCGAGACAACGATGGCGTTCGGACCAGGCGGGCTTGGCCGGCTGAGGACGGCAGGACCACCCTACCATAGGTGGTCAGTCAAATAGCGTCCGACCGGGAGGAAAAAACGTCTGCGAAGAAAAAGAGGAAGGGGGGAAATGTTGTTGCGCGAGGAGCGTTGGCAACTGAGAGGGCCGGGGTGGCTGGCAAAGGACGAGCCAAAAGGAGCAGGAGCGATCCGTCGCCTGCACCGGCATGGTCACGCGGCCGCTACAGTCCGTCTGGAAGTTTGCCGGCCATCATCTTCCGCCGGTCGATTCGGCGGCCATCGACCACAAAGGTGCCGTCACCGACGGCGTGCAGGGTCTTTTTCTCCTTCCGTTCCGGGTCGTACCAGGCGGCCACGCCCTCGAGGACGACAATGGAGTGCTGCGGGACGAAATCGACCACCCGGCACTCGATGTTGGCCAGGCATTCCGCCAGGAGCGGCGCCCGCACCTGGGCGGCCGGCACCCGGGTCAGGCCGAAGCGGGCGAACTTGTCCGTGTCCACCCCGGAACAGGTGCCCACGCCGACAACGGTGTCGATCAGGTCCACGGTCGGGATCGCCAGCACGCACTCCCCTGTTTCCCGGAGCGCGGCGAAGGAATGGTTCCACGGCCCGGTGGTGAGGGCGAACCGGGCCGCGAAGTCCAGGACCATGGTCCAGGAAATGGTCATGACGTTGTCCCTGCCGCCGTTCGATGTGCACACCAGCACCACCGGGCCGGGTTCCAGGAGGGTGAACACCCGAGTGAGCGGCAGACTGTGCATGGCCATTTCCTCCAACGATTGCAGGGAGAATTGCTGCCTTCCGGAATCACCCGGTGGTCGGTGGCAGCCTCTTGAGCCGGCACTGCCGCGAACCGTGCCACCAATCCCGGCAAAGGACGAGCCTCTGCCGGGTGGTTGGCCGCGCTGCCGGCCGGGCTGGTCCCGCCGTGCAGGGGCCGACGCGCTCACGCCCCCTTTACAGCCGGGTGAGCACCGTCTCCAGCGGCAGGCGCGACTTGGGCAGCTTGGCGTTGAAGTCCTCGGCGCTGCTGTAGCCGAGCGACACGATCACCGAGCTGGTGAAGCCGCGGGCGCGCAGGCCCAGCTCCTCGTCGAGCACGTTCTGGTCGAACCCCTCCATGGGGCAGGCGTCGATGCCCAGCGTGGCCGCGCCCAGCAGCAGGGTGCCCAGGGCCAGGTAGACCTGCTTTTCCATCCAGTGCTGGGCGTCGCGGAGTTCGAAACGGTGCCGGTCCACGTAGTAGGAACGGGCGCGATGCTGGGCCGCGCGCGCCTCGTCGGAGGTGAAGCGGCCGTCGCGCGCCTCCTGGTCGAGCAGGGTCTGCAGGTAGGCCTCGTCGATGGCCGCGCGGGTGCAGAGCACCACCACGTGCGAGGCGTTGCGGATCTTGGGCTCGTTGTAGGCGTAGGTACTGGTGGCTGCCCTGGCGATGCGCGCCTTGCCTTCGTCGGTGGCGGCGAGGACAAAGTGCCAGGGCTGCGAGTTGGTCGAGGAGGGACTGCAGCGTAGCAGGGTTTCGATGCGGGCAACCTGGTCGTCCGGGATCTTTCGGGCAGGGTCGAAGGCCTTGGCGGTGTGACGGGTGGTGGCGTGACGGACGATGTCCATATGCGGCTCCTTGGGGTTGGGGAACGATTGTGTCGCGACCTTGAGGCCGGGCAGGGTTGACGGAGCAAACCGCCCCGGGCCAGGTGCTCGATCACGGCGTGGAACGCGAAGCGCGCGAAGCTGCCGTGTACCCCGGCGGAGGGGGCGTTCAGATTGCTGCGCCCGAACTATAGGCGGAGAGCACCAACAAGGGCCAGGAAAAAGGCCAATCTGTGCTCCTTGTTGTGATCGTTCCGGCGCTCCAGCGTGGGAACGCAGCCCGGACGCTCCAGCGTCCGGTGTTGTGCCACCGGCGCGGGGTGCTCTCGCTCCATGCCCGGTTGGCAGGGAGAGGTTGCCGGGCAATGGCTCGGCTGGCCGAAGGTTTCCGGCCGCTCCCTTGTATCGGCATGGTGACGCTGGAGCGTCAAAAGGGCGCACCCACGCTGGAGCGTGGGCACGATCGATCCCGCGGACGATCAGCATGTCTCCCGAAGTTTCGCCCAGTCGCGTCGGAGCCACCGCCGCTGCCCGGGTCGCCGTGCCTGCCGACCGTCCGCATGGGTGCTGCCTCCGGGGCGCCTGTTGGCGTTCCCGTTTGCCCTCTTTTCCGATCCTGCAAGGGTGGACAGTACCAGGGGCGCAGGCTGCCAAGCGGTGCGGAGATGCGGCCGGGGCAGCGTTTCCCGGCTGCGCCCCCTTGTGCCGAGCCCGCTCTCGACGCGTTCGTTCTTTCAGTTTTCCCGGAATGGGGTACGATGGCACCAATGCCGGATGGGCGGGGCCGCAGCACACGCGGCCTCGTGGCCCGGCCCAGCACCCAGGAGGACACCATGCACCGCACACCCACCCCCGCTCTGCTCGTCGCGATTCTGCTGCTGGCCGTCACCCTGGTCTTCGTCCCACCGGCCCGGGCGGCCGATTCTTCCGAATTGCGCGTCCGGCGCACGGTCATTCTCGCCAACCTGGAGAACCCCTGGGACCTGGCGGTTGCGCCCGACGGCGCCCTGTTTTTCACGGAAAAATGCCGCGGCCTGTCGGTGCGCACCCCGGACGGCACGGTCCGCCATCTGTTCGGCACAAGCGGCGCGGCCGTGGTCGCAGACGACCTGTTCTGCCAGGGTCAGAGCGGCATGCTCGGCCTGGCCCTGGACCCGGCCTTTGCCGACAACCGGCTGCTCTACCTGTTCATGGCCTCGAAACTCGGCACGGAGCCGACCAACCGGGTGGTCCGCCTGCGTGTAGACGCGGCCAACGCCACGGTGAGCGGCCGCACGGACATCGTCACCGACATCCCCTTCAAGGCATCGTTCACCCGCTGGGGCCGGGCCGGGGCCCACAGCGGCGGCCGGCTGCGTTTCGGCCCGAAGGACGGCTTTCTCTACGTGACCACCGGCGACAACCACAACGGCCCACTGCCGCAGGACCTCCACCGCCTGGGCGGCAAGGTGCTGCGCATCGACCGCGACGGCCGGCCGGCGCCGGGCAACACTACCCCGAGCGGCGGTGATGCGCGCATTTTTACCCGCGGCCACCGCAACGTGCAGGGGCTCGCCTTCCGCCCGGTGACGGGCCAGCCGTTCGCCTGCGAGCACGGCCCGGGCCACAGCGACGAGGTCACCCCGCTGGTCGCGGGCGGCAACGGCGGCTGGGATCCGACCCCCACCCGCGGCGTGTCCTGCGCGGGCGACTACTGCGGCTACACCTCGAACCGGGCCGACGGAGAGCGGACCTCGATGACCGACCGGGAGCGATTCCCAGCCGCGCTGGCGCCGTCGTGGACCAACCAGGGCGTTTCCGAGGGCATGGGCCCGTGCGTCTTCCTCGACGGGCCGCACTGGGGCGAGTACGCGGGCCGGCTGGCAGTGGGCTTCCTGCGCGGGGCGAGGATCGATCTCCTGCACATGGATGCGAACGGAAAGACGACCGGGGTGCGCACCATCCCCGGCCTGCCGGCCGAGCGCATGCGCTCGCTCGTGCTCGCCCCGGACGGCGCGCTCCTTGTGGCCACCGACGGGGGCGAGATCTGGCGGCTGGAACGGGCGGAACGGTAGGTACGTCCCGTCCGCCGGTCGTCGCGGCGGGGCGATTTTTTCTTCTGAACGGAAGGACCGTTGGCCCCATCCGGTCCGGTCGCCGGCCCGTTCCACGACCCTGCCCTGCCTGCCGGCCGCTGCAGCACCCTTGCCAAAAAACGCATTCTCCGGCAATCTGACTCGCACCCCCTTCCACCCCCTCCGCCCGGAAACGCCCTATGGACGCATGGCTGGCCGCCCTGACCTTCCTCTCGGTCATTTTCCTCATCATGGGCAACCTGCTCAGTGCACCGGCCGCGGCCCTGGCCGGCACCCTGGTGCTGGTCTACGGCGGCGTGTTCACCCTGCCCCAGGCGGCGGCGGAGATGACCGCCTCCTACTCGACCCTGGCCCTGCTGCTCGGCGCCATGGTGGTGGCCCGGGCCCTGCAGCCCACCGGTATCTTCGCCCGCACCGCGCACTTCATGGTTACCCTGTCGCGCGGCCGGGGCAGCCGCCTGCTGGTGGGCGTCACCCTGGTCACCGCCCTGATCAGCGCGCTCCTGCCCAACGCCACCGCGGTGCTCGTGCTCGGCCCGGTGCTCGTGCCGCTGGCCCGCGAACTCAAGCTGGACGCGGAGCCGCTGCTCGTGCTCGTGGCCCTGGCCGCCAACTCCAGCGGCCTGCTCACCATGGTCGGCGACCCGGCCACCTACCTGGTCAGCCGGGCCGCCGGGCTCGGCTTTGCCGCCTACCTGTCGACGCTTTCGTGGAGCGGGGTGGTGGCCACGGCCGTGCTGCTCGCCCTGCTGCCCTGGGTCTGGCGGGACCTGTGGCTCGCCCGGCTGCCGCTCGGTCGCCTGGCGCGGCCCACCGAACCCCTGCTGCCCAAGCGCTATTTCCTGCCCATCGTGGTGGTCGGCTGCATCATGCTGCTCTTCTTCGTGGCCGGCGAACTCTCGCACATCCCCTTCTCGCCGGACCTGATCGCGCTCAGCGCCGCCACCGCCACCCTGGCCCTGGCCGAGCGGTTCGGGCTCGGCTCGGTCTCCCAGGTGCTGCGGGACATCGACTGGAGCACCCTGATCTTTTTCGCCTGCACCTTCATCCTCACCGGCGCCCTGGAATCCACCGGGGCCATCGCCGCCGTGGCCGGCCTGCTGGGCACCTCAGCCGCGGCCCATCCCGAGGCGGCAACCCTGCTGCTCCTCTTCGGTACGGCCGCCCTGTCCACGGTGATCCCCAACATCCCGCTGATCGTCGCCCTCATTCCCCTGGTGCAGGGCATGGGGG
>JAGODN010000109.1 GCA_017998195.1 Desulfobulbus sp.
GTGCTGGGACATCCTTGGCCAGCTTGAGCTTTCCTACAGGGACCGCATCACCCACTGGAAGCATGGCGGCATTGTCGGTGTTTTCGGGTACGGCGGTGGTATCGTCGGTCGCTATTCGGATGTTCCGACCCAGTTCCCGGGCGTTGAGCATTTCCATACCGTGCGTATTGCCCAGCCCTCCGGTCTCTACTACACCACCGAGAATCTGCGCGCCCTGATGGACCTGTGGGAGAAGTACGGTTCCGGCGTTACCAACATGCACGGTTCCACCGGCGACATGATCTTCCTCGGCACCCGCACCGAGAACCTCGAGCCGCTGTTCTGGGATCTGACCCACGACCTGAAGCAGGATCTCGGCGGCTCCGGTTCCAACCTGCGTACCCCCTCGTGCTGTCTGGGAGATTCACGCTGCGAGTGGGCCTGCTATGACGCCCAGGAGGCCTGCAACAGCCTCACCCAGAAGTACCAGGACGAGATCCATCGTCCGGCCTTCCCCTATAAGTTCAAGTTCAAGTTCTCCGCCTGCCCCAACGACTGCGTGGCTGCCATCGCCCGTTCCGACTTTGCCGTTATCGGCACATGGAAGGACAACATCCGCATCGACCAGGCTGCCGTGAAGAAGTACATGGCCGGAGATGCCGAGTATCCGTCCAACGGCGGCGCCCACAAGGGCGGCAACTGGGGCAAGTTCGACATCCAGAAGGAAGTGATCGACCTCTGCCCGACCCAGTGCATGTGGATGGAAGGCGGTGAGCTCAAGATCGACGATGCCGAGTGCACCCGCTGCATGCATTGCATCAACGTCATGCCGCGCGCCCTGCGCCCCGGCCTCGAGAAAGGCGCTTCCATCTGCATCGGCGCTAAGGCCCCGATCCTCGACGGCGCCCAGTTCGCCACTCTGGTCGTCCCCTTCGTCAAGGTCAGCGCCGAAGACGAGTTCGACACCCTGGTCGAGTACATCGAGAAGGTGTGGGACTGGTGGATGGAAGTCGGCAAGAACCGCGAGCGTGTCGGTGAGACCATGCAGCGCATCGGCCTGCCCACCTTCCTCAGCGTCATGGAGATCGAGCCCCTGCCGCAGCACGTGAAAGAGCCGCGGTCCAACCCGTATGTCTTCTGGAAGGAAGAGGAAGTGCCCGGCGGTTGGGAGCGCGACGTTGTCGAGTTCAGAAAGCGCCACGCGGCCTGATGCCCCTGTCGAACCATTCTTAACGGAACACTTATAAGGAGATGCTATAATGGGTTACGATCCGAAAAATCCTATGGAAGGTCGGATTACCGACTTGGGGCCGAAATACTATGGCGACATGCTTCCTCCGGTCATCAAGGAGAACAAGGGCAAGTGGCTGTATCACGAGATCCTCGAGCCGGGCGTGCTGGTGCACGTGTCTGAGAGCGGCGGCAAGGTCTACACCGTGCGCTGCGGCTCCGCCCGTCTGCTGACGGTCAATCGCATTCGCCTCTACTGTGACATCGCCGACAAGTGCTGCGGCGGCTACCTGCGCTTCACCACCCGCAACAACGTCGAGTTCATGGTGGACAGCAAGGACAAACTCGATGCCCTCAAGGCCGAGTTGAAGAAGCACCAGGATGTGCTGCCCATCGGCGGCACCGGCGCCTGTGTGACCAACATCGTCCACACCCAGGGCTGGGTCCACTGCCACACTCCGGCCACGGACGCCTCCGGCCCGGTCAAGGCGGTTATGGATGACCTGTTCGAGTACTTCGGCTCCATGAAGCTGCCGGCCCAGGTGCGCATCGCCCTGGCCTGCTGTCTGAACATGTGCGGCGCCGTCCATGCCTCGGACATCGCCATCCTCGGCATCCACCGCAAGCCGCCGATGATCGACAACGACCGCATCAGCGGCGTCTGCGAGATCCCGCTGGCCATTGCCTCCTGCCCGCTGGGCGCCATCAAGCCCGCCAAGGCCAAGAACTCGGCCGGTGAGGAAGTGAAGAGCGTCGTGGTCAACGCCGAGCGCTGCATGTTCTGCGGTAACTGCTACACCATGTGCCCGGCCATGCCGCTGGCCGATCCGGAAGGCGACGGTATTGCCATCCTGGTGGGCGGCAAGGTGTCCAACGCCAAATCCGCCCCGAAGTTCTCCAAGCTGGTGGTGCCGTTCCTGCCGAACAACACCCCGCGCTGGCCCGAGACCGTGGCCTGTGTTCGCCAGATCCTCGAGGCCTATGCCAAGGATGCCAAGAAGTACGAGCGTCTGGGCGAGTGGGCGGAGCGGATCGGCTGGGAGAAGTTCTTCGAGAAGACCGGTCTGGCGTTCACGGACAAGTCCATCGACGACTACCGCCTGGCCTATGACACCTGGCGGACCACGACCCAGTTCAAGTACACCAGTCATACTGCCGCTTACACCGAGTAACAGCAGGTGATTCATGACCGGCCCTGATATTCAGGGCCGGTCATCTTTTGTGTTTTTTCCCATTTTGAGGAGCGCATTATGGCACTGAGCTTAGAAGAACTGAAAAAAGCCATTATCGAAAAGGCGACCAAGTCACCCAAGCCGCAGCTGTACATCAAGGATTTTTACGCCTGCGACCCGGATGCCAAGCCGCGCGACATCAAGAAGGTGGCCAACGCCCTGGTGACCGAGGGCGAACTGATGTTCTGGTCCTCCGGTTCCACCACCATGTACGCCCGTCCGGACCGTATCCAGAACGAGGAAAAGTAACCCCCTTTTCCCCGTTGTGCGTTCAGGCAGAGATCCGTTACGGGTCTCTGCTTTTTTGTTGTCACGCCCCCTCCTACCCAGACCTCACCCCGCCGTGATTCTCTCGTACCCGCACCTTGACTCGACCAACCGCCTGGCCCGCGAACTCGTTCTCGAAGGGTGCGCCATCGGCACGGTGGTGCTGGCAGACAACCAGTCCTCCGGCAGGGGACAGTACGGCCGGGTGTTCAGTTCCCCGGTGGGCGGGCTCTATTTCACCCTGATACTCGCCCCCGATCTTCCCTTGAGCAGCCTGCCGCTGGTCACCCTGGCCACCGGCCTGGCCTGCCGCGAGACCCTCCACACGGCGACAGGGCTGTCAGCCCTGATCAAATGGCCCAACGACCTGTATCTCGACGGCCGCAAGGTCGCCGGCATTCTTTGTGAAAGCGTGGTGACGCCGGGCGATGGGCAGGCACCACGGGTGCTTGTCGGCGTGGGCGTGAACGTCAACTCGCGCATCCAGGACTTTCCCGCCGAGGTGCAGTCCATTGTCACCACCGTGCATGAGCACCTGCGCGAATCCCTGCCGCTGCCGGAACTGCTGCCGCGTTTCGTGCGGGCGATCAGCGCGCGGGTGGCCATGCTCCGTGATTACCGCGCCTCGGTGCTGGCCGAATGGCAGCGGTTTGATTACCTGTTTGGCAAAGACATCGTCTGCACTGCCGGTGCGGTCGTCCGCGAGGGTGTGGCCGCCGGCCTGACCGACGAGGGGCGGTACCGGCTTCGCGACGCATCCGGGACTGTCCACGAAGTGATCGGCGGCCAACTCAGGCTCCACTCGCATCCGGAAGCGGAGACCCGGACCCTGCCTCCACCCCCTGTATCCTGATTGGTTGGCCATGGACATGAATCGACTCTTTTCCGCCCTGGTGGTCTCGGAAGACACCAACGGCCAATTCCGGCGAACCATCGTGCAACGACGGATCGGCGACCTGCCGGACAACGAGGTGCTCGTCCGGGTGCGCTATTCGTCCCTGAACTACAAGGATGCCCTGTCCGCCACGGGGAATCGCGGCGTGACCCTGCGCTTTCCCCACACCCCGGGCATCGATGCCGCAGGCACTGTGGAGGCGTCCGCCAGTCCACAGTGGCGGGTCGGCGACGAGGTGCTCTGCACCGGCTATGACCTGGGGATGAATACCGATGGCGGCTTCGGCCAGTACATCAGGGTGCCGGGATCCTGGCTGGTGCGCCGGCCGGAAACCCTGTCGCCGCTGGCCTGCATGCGCCTGGGCACCGCCGGATACACTGCCGGCCTGTGCGTCCTCGGCCTGCTGGACAACGGCGTCCAGCCGGCCAATGGACCGGTGCTGGTCACCGGCGCCACCGGCGGGGTGGGCTCCATTGCCCTGATGCTGCTCCATCGCCTGGGCTACGAGGCGGTGGCGGTCACCGGCAAGGCCAGCGCGCACGCCTACCTGCGTTCGCTCGGGACTGCATCGGTGGTGGACCGCCAGGATCTGCTCGAGAATCGGGACAAGCAACTGCTGCCCGCACGCTGGGCCGGGGTGGTGGACACGGTGGGCGGTGACCTGCTCGCCGTTGCCGTTAAATCCACCGGGTTCGACGGGGTGGTGACCCTGTGCGGCAATGCCGCCTCGGCCGATCTGCCGCTCAACGTCTACCCGTTCATTCTGCGCGGGGTGCATCTGGTGGGGGTGTACTCGGCAAACAGCCCGATGGAGCGACGCCTGCGGGTCTGGGAAAAACTGGCGGGAGAATGGCGCGTGGATCTCGAACCCATCAGCCGGGTCGTTTCCCTGCAGCAACTCGAAACGGAAATAACCGCCATGCTGGCCGGCCGGACCACAGGCCGCTGTGTGGTCGATCTGGAGGCAGGGGCGTGAGCATCGAACTGGCGAGAGAGGTGCTCACGGTCGAGTCCGAAGGGTTGCTGGCGGTCCGTGACCGGTTGGGCGAGGAATTCGTCCGGGCCGTGGATGTCATCATGGCCTGTCCCAGCCGGCTGGTCGTGACCGGTATCGGCAAGTCCGGCCTGGTCGGTCAGAAGATCGTGGCCACCCTCAACTCCACCGGCACGCCGTCCTTCTTCCTGCACCCGGTTGAGGCCATGCACGGCGACCTGGGCATGGTGGCCCCCACCGATGTGATCCTGGCCATTTCCTACTCCGGCGAAACCTCGGAACTGAACCGGCTGCTGGGCAGCCTGCGGGAACGCGGCGTGCCGATCATCGCCCTGTGCGGGGTGGCCGAGTCGACCCTGGCCCGCCAGGCGCTGGTGACCCTGGATGTGGCCATTCCCCGGGAGGCCTGCCCGCTCGGCCTGGCGCCGACCACCTCGACCACGGCCACGCTGGCCATGGGCGATGCCCTGGCCGTGGCCCTGCTCAACCGCAAGAAGTTCCGGGCCGAGGACTTCCGGCGCAACCATCCGGGCGGCAGTCTGGGGGAACGGTTGAAGGTCGCTGTCCGGGAGGTGATGCTCACCGGCGAGAGTGTGCCGACGGTGCCGGTGACCGCCACCATGGAGGACGCGGTGGCCGAACTCAACCGCAAGAACCTCGGGGCGGTGTTCGTGACCGGCGCCACCGGCCAGTTGCTCGGCATCGTCACCGATGGCGATATCCGCCGGATGCTTTCCGCCGGGAAAAGCCCCGGTGCGGTGGGCCTGGCCGGGGGGATG
This sequence comes from Desulfobulbus sp., assembly GCA_017998195.1. Taxonomy (GTDB): domain Bacteria; phylum Desulfobacterota; class Desulfobulbia; order Desulfobulbales; family Desulfobulbaceae; genus Desulfobulbus. Next base: position 5,377 of record JAGODN010000109.1, read on the forward strand.
ACCCGCAACCCGGTGGCCATCACCGAAACCCTGATGGCCGCCGACGCGCTCAGCCTCATGCAGCGGCACGAGATCACCGTGCTGGCGGTGGTCGGTGTAGAGGGCCGGCTGCTCGGCATCCTGCACCTGCACGACCTGCTCGGCAAGGGCGAGTTCCGATTCCTTATCTGAACCGGCCCCGCTGGACCGCCCTCTCGGCCGGATCGGCCGCAGGGGACGCCGTGCCCCTCACTCCTCCTTGTAGACCGACCATTGGCCGGTTTCCGCGTTGAACCGGTAGAGCAGTTCGAGCTTGGAACTGCTGCCCTGGCTGCGCTCCACGCAGGAAAGGGTGTAGACCCGGTCCCTGCCGATTTTTTTCAGCAGGACTGCCCTGGGTTGGACCAGTTCGGACCCGGCGAAGGTGGGATAGTTGGTGCGGAACAGGGCTTCGAAGTTTGTTTCCAGCCAGTCGGTCTGTCGATTCACTTCCTGCTGCTCCAGGTTTACGCCGATCTGGGCGCTCACCTTGTCCGCCACCGCCTTGACCGCCTTGTCCTGCGCGTAGCCGCTGCGCCGGATCATCGTCAGGATCTCCCGCCGGTGGGTCACGGCGCTGTTGAGATCCCCCCTGCTTTCGGCCCGTTCCACCTGGTCCTGCACCCGGGCGAGGCGGACCAGCAGCAGGGTCTTTTCCACCTTGGTCACCGATCCGGCCAGGGACTCGCCCCCGCTGGCCGTTTCCTCGGCAAGCAGCGCCAGCGCCTGCTGATACTCCCTGATGGCCAATTCCCAGTCCCGCTGCAGATAGGCGGCGCGCGCCGCCGCCAGCATCCGGTAGAGCCGGGCGTTCACCAGCAGCTGGCGGACCTCCTCGCGCTCGGTGGCGCTGACCGCCGCCGGGTTGGCGGCGATCAGTTCCCGGGCGCGTTCGAGTGAGGCAATGGTGTCCTGCCACTGCGCCTGGTCAAAGGTCTTTTTCGAGCGATCGAGTTCCTGGCGAAACACCGCCGCGGTCAGCCGGTGGGTGATGTCACTGGCCGTGCTGCGATCGGTCAGTTCCCCGGACAGGCGCAGGGCCTTGCGATACGATTCGGCCGCCCCCACCCAGTTCTTGCCCTGCTCGGCCTGTTGGGCCGCGGACAGGGTTCGGTGCAGTTCGAGGGTGCGCATGCTCTCCTCGATGGCCGCCTTGCGCTGCTCGAGCCGGTGGCCCCCGGCCAGTTGCAGGGCCTGCTGATAGAGGGCCAGGGCCTCGCCCGCGTTGTTCTCGGCGGCCAGGGCCCGGGCCCGGTCGGTCAGCGCCTGCACTTCCTGCAGGGCGGTGGCCGTGTCCACGGGAATATACTCGCCTCCGTAGAGCACCTTGCCCTGCAGCCCCTCCCTGAGTTCCGGGGAATCGAGCAGGCGGGTTATTTCCCGGTCCAGTCCGGCTTTGCGGAAACGGAGGATGGACAGGGGCTTCAATCCTGCCCGGGCCGCCTCGAGAGTTGCCTGGGCGCTGTCGAACTGCCGGGCGTCCAGCAGTTGCCGCGCCTTGCGGATATTGTTCTCGGACAGCTGCAGGGCCCCGTGGTCCCTGAACGCGAGCAGTCCGAAGCCTGCACAGGCGGCCGTGGCCAGGACGGCGAGAATCATCGCCCGACTGGGCATGGGCACCTGCGGCAGGCGCAGCCGCCACCTGCCCGGAGGCGGGGCGGGTGGTTGCGCCGGTGGTCTCCCGGGCGGGCGGCGGCCCGGCAGTAGCCCCTCCTCCTCGGCAAACTCGTCATCGTCCGCCGCCGGGCCAGCGGCGAACTGCGACTGCTGGATACGGGCCCGCAGGGCCTCGGCCCCCGGAGCGTCCACCGCGATGGCGAGCAGGTCGTCCACCACCTCGATGGCCTCGGTGAACTTGCCCAGTCCCTCCAACTGTTCGGCGAGCTTGAAGAACTGGTCTGTCTTGCGCAGCACCTTGCCGATCTGCTGCTGCATCTCCTCCCGGTCAGGAATGGTGGCGGTGGCGGGGATTTCGCCGAGCAGGCGGTTGGCGGTGAAAATCTTGCGCTCAGCGATGAGGTCGCGGATCTGCTGCACGTCCTCTTCGCCGATCTCCTTTTCCGGGTCGAGAAAATCATCGCTTTCCAGGCCCAGCGAGGCGAAGGTGTCTTCCGCCAGGGAATCGGGCCGGTCCTGCGATTGCTCGATGTCGGCGAGGCTGAGGGTGTCCAGCGGCAGCTGGCCCTGGTGGGCGGCGTACCAGTCGGCCGCCTCCCGGTTGAAGGGTTCGTCCAACTGGTAGACGCTGCCGCAGATCATTTCGCCGATGCGCAGGACCAGGTCGGCAAGGGAAGGGTTCTGCTGCCAGTGGTCTGCGATGCGGAAGGCCGCCGGGTCGACGTCCGGGTGAAAGATCGGGGTGAGCGGTTTGGCGATCGGGGCGAAATGCGGGTAGCCGAACGGCAGGCTGATGCGCACCTGGTGGTCGGTGCCGATACCCACCGCACCGTCGTCCGTCCGGACGTAGCCGCGCAG
>JAGODN010000110.1 GCA_017998195.1 Desulfobulbus sp.
AGAACCGGTAGAGGAGCAGTGACCCGCACAGGGCCGCCAGCGCCCAGTACATCTCCACCGACTCCTCGATGTGGTTGCAGGCCGTGGCCTGCAGTGCCGGCTCCAGCCGCCCCTCGAGGAAGCGGCAGAACGGTTCGCGGCCGAAGTTCACCGCCTCGGCGAAGAGAAAGCAGCCGGCAATGCCTGGGTGGAACACCCAGCCCTGCCAGTTCAGGCTGCGGGAGCGGGAGCGCCAGCCGATCAGCAGCGGCAGCGCGATGCCGTAGAGGTACACGTACAGGCCGAAGATGTCGCGGGGGTGGAGGACCGGCAGCCTCAGGTTGTGGATGTTGAATTCCTGCTGCTGGTTGTGCTCGATGATGGCCTCGGGCGTGGCGAACCCGAACACGCGCTGGCCCCAGCTGATCTCCTCGCCGGCGCAGACCACGTAGAACACCGACAGGCCGAGCAGGATGCACAGGACCCGGCGGTTCATGCGGGCGGCGTGGTTGCGGACCAGAGCCAGGGTGGCCAGGGCCGCGCCGAGAAAGAAGGAGAAGGTGAGCCACTCGATGGCCCGGTCCTCGCCAACGACCACGCGCAGATGCCAGTCCCGGGCAAAGGTGAACAGCGCCAGGTCGGTGCAGACGAGCAGCGGGAACAGGGCGTAGATCAGGGCGAGCAGGGTGGATTTCTGCATGGGTTCCGGCCGGGGGCGAAAGGAATCGTTTCGGCAGGGGACCGCGCCGAAGGGGCGGACACTCCGGCTGCGGGCCTCTTGCCGCCAGCGCACGAGAAAAATTTATACGAAACGGCAGGTTGGAAGTCAACCCCTTTCGGGTCGGGGGAGGCGATGCCCGCGCGGGGCGGCGGGGGGATGGCCCGGCCGGATGGAGGGGCCGCGGCCACGCCCGGATCCGGGGGCATGATGCCCCGACCCGGGCGGTTTTTCCGGCGACCGGCGCCGGTTCAATAGGGCGGATACCCGCAGGAGCCGATGGTGTATTCCCGGATCGGCTGGCCGTAGGCATCGAGCAGGGCGCGGCCCTGGCCGTCGAGCACGTAGCGCTCCCAGCGGCACAATCCCGGCGGCACGGCCGGCGGATAGCTGTACACCCGGGCCTGCGCGGGCGGCCCGTAGGTGGAGTACGGCGGGTAGGCGGTCACGGCCGGCGGCGGGGCTGCGTAGACCACCGGCTGGGTGGCCGCGGCGACCAGCGCGCCGCCGATCAGCAGGCCGGTCAGCCCCCACACCCAGTCGTCACTGTGGCCGTGGTAGTGGTGGGAATAGTAGGGACGCGGCGGATGGTGCCAGGCCATCCCGGTCGCGGGGCACAGGCTCAGGGCGAACAGGCTGAGCGCAATAACGGCAACGAGTCGTTTGTTCATGGAACACCTCTCCCGAAGGTTGTGTTTGGGTGCCGGCCAGGGCGGGTTCGCCGCCTGCGCCACCACCAAACACTATACCCACGGGGGCCGGGGGAGGCAACTGCGGCCCGACCCCTTCACCTCCGGGCAAAGAGCCGGTAGACCGAGGAGAAGTCGAGGTCGGTCATGCCCTCGGCCACGGCAAGGGCAAAGAGTTCCCTGGGTAATGCCCCGGTGAACAGCGGCCGGCCTTGGGCGTAGGCCAGATCCTGGAGGAGGTGCAGATCCTTGAGCATCAGGCCGGTGGTGAAATGCGGCGAAAAATCGTCGCGCTCCAGTTTGCCGCGCTTGGCGGTCAGCACCATGGACTGGCCGGCGCCCGCCGCGAGGATGTCCAGCGCCCTGCTCCGGTCGATGCCGCTTGCCTCGGCAAAGGCGGTGGCCTCGGCAATCTGGGCCATGAGGCCGGCCAGGACCAGGTTGTTGACCAGCTTCATGCGGGTGGCCAGGCCGGGTTCCTCCAGGTGGAAGAGGTGGGCGCCGAGTTGGCGCAGCACCGGTTCGGCCCGGTCGAACCCCGCCCGCTCGCCGCTGACCAGCACGGTCAGGCGGCCCTGGGCGGCGGGCACGACGCTGCCCAGCACCGGCGCCTCCAGGTAGGTGGCCCCGGCCCGGGCGCACAGGTCGTGCAGGACAAGCACCTCGCGGAAGTGGTTGGTGGTGTGATCGACGAGGAGTTTCCCCCGCAGGTCCGCGGTGAGCAGCCCCTGGTCGCCGCTGAGGACCTGGTGCACGGCGGCGCTGTCGAACAGGCAGAGGTGCACCTGGTCCGCTGCCGCGGCCACCGCCGCCGGGCTGGCCGCGACCGTGGCCGGCAGCGCTGACGCCCTGGCCGCGGTCCGGTTCCAGACGGTCAGGTCGTGGCCGCAGTCGATGAGCCGGTGGGCGATGGCCGCGCCGAGATGGCCGAGGCCGATACAGCCGATGCGCATGTTTCCTCCCTGGCCGAAGGGCCTGGTTGTTGTCCCTGTGTGTCCCGTCCGCGCCGCTGCCGCACGGGATGGCCGCCGCTGCCCGCGTCCTGCCCCGGGCAGCGGCGGCACCTCCGTTCCTGTTCCCGCCTGGTGCCGCTTGCCGGCACCTTCCCCAAATCAGGCCCGTTCCCGCCGGTAGGACTCGGCCAGCAGGCTGATGGTATGGGTCACCTCCTGCTGGGCGCCGAACCGGTGGACGTTGTCGAGCAGCTGCATCATGCAGGCCGGACAGCCCACCGACACGGTGTCCGCCCCGGTCCGCTCGATGTCCTCGGCCTTTTTGCGGCCGATGGTCGAGGCGGTCTGGAAGTGGGTGAGCACGTACGAGCCGCCGCTGCCGCAGCAGCTGTCCGGGGCCGACATCTCCCGCAGGCTCAGGCCCGGGATCATGCGCAGGATCTCGCGGGGTTCCGCGGCCACGCCCATGGATTTCTTCAGGTGACAGGAATCGTGGTAGGTGACCACCTTGTCGATCCGTCCCCTGGGCGGGCGCAGGCTGATGATGCGGGTGAGGAAGGTCGAGATGTCGTAGGTCCGCCCTGCCCATTTTTCGGCCTTGGGTCCGTACACCGGGTCGCTGGCGAGCAGCTCGGTGTAGTCGTGCTGCCAGGCGCCGCCGCAGGAACCGCAGCCGGTGATCAGGTAGTCGCAGCCGGTGGCCTCGAACGCGTCGATGTTGTTGCGGGCCAGGGTGCGCACCGTGTCCACGTCGCCGTGCACCAGCACCGGTACGCCGCAGCAGTTCTGCCCCCTGGGGATGTGGACCTCGACGTTGTTGGCGGTGAGCACCTCGATCAGGTCGCGGCCGGCGTCGGGGTAGAAGTAGTTGAGCGAGTCGCCGGTGAAAAAGGCGGCCCTGGCCACGGGATTGGTCACCCGCACCACCTCGGGCACCTGTTCCCGCAGCGGCGTGACCTGCGGAGCGGGCAGCCTGCGGTCGGCGTCGAAGCCGATCGCGCCGCCGGCCAGGGCAAAGGGCGAGCGCGGCGAGATGGCCCGACCGCCCTGTTCGCTGCGGAAGGCGAGCGGCTGCAGGGCCGCGCCGAGGCGCATGGACGCATCGAAGAGTTTGGGGTGCTTGAGGGTGGAGAAGATCATCCGCTTCAGCCAGGGCAGGCCGTTCTGGCGCACCAGGGCGGCGCGCAGGGCGAGCATGATCCGGTCGAAGTTGACCTTGGTCGGGCAGTTGGTCATGCAGGACTTGCACACCAGGCAGTTGAACGCCATTTCATACACTTCCGGATCGTCCAGTTCCAGGTCGCCGTCGAGCACCGCCTGGGCGACCGCGATCTTCGAGCGGGTCACCGCGGCCTCTTTCTTTTCCGCCCCGTACACCGGGCAGACGGCCATACAGTTGCCGCATTTCATGCACTTGTCGAGTTCCGCGCGGATCACCGCGAGTTCGTCGTGGTAGGTCTTGGTCGGCCGGGTTGCGGTCGTGGTGGCTGCGGTCATGGTCACACCTCGCGGACGGGCACCATTTTGCCCGGGTTGAGCAGGTAGTCGGGGTCGAGCGATTCCTTGATCGAGCGCAGCAGGTTGAGGCCGCTGTCGCCCAGTTCGTTGCCGAGATAGCGCATCTTGGCCATGCCGATGCCGTGCTCGCCGGAGAGGGTGCCGCCGAAGTCCAGCGCCACCTGGAAGATCTCGTCCACCGCCTTGTGCATGCGGGCCATCTCGTCCTGGTCGTTCTTGTCGCAGAGGATGGTCGGGTGCAGGTTGCCGTCGCCGGCGTGGCCGAAGGTGCCGAGCACCAGGTCGTATTTCCTGCCGATCTGCTCGCAGGCGACGAGCATGTCGGTGATGCGCGAGCGGGGCACGGTGGCGTCCTCGAGGATGACCGTGTTGTTCAGCGAGGCTAGGGCGGGCAGGGCGTTGCGCCGGGCGGTCCACAACCGGTCGCGCTCCTGGTCGGTCTCGGCGGTCTTGAGGTCGCCGTGGTTGTCCCGCACCACCTGCATCACCGCCTCGGCCTCGGCCTGGACCAGGTCCGCAGACATGCCGTCCACCTCGATGAGCAGCAGGGCCTCGGCCTCGGTGGGCAGGCCGATCCTGGCGAAGTCCTCGACGGTGCGGATGGTCATCCGGTCCATGATCTCCAGGGTGGCGGGGATCACCTGGGCCTTGATAATGCCGGCCACGGCGTTGCCCGCGTCGGCCAGGGTGGGGAAGGCGCCGGTCATGGTGCGACGATGTTTGGGCGCCGGGATGAGCTTGGCGGTCAGTTCGGTGATGATGCCCAGCGTCCCCTCGGAGCCGATGAACAGGGTGCCGAAGTCGTAGGCGGTGACGTTCTTCACCGTCTTGCCGCCGAAGCGGACCGCCTCGCCGTTGGCCAGCACCACCTCCATGCCCATGATGTAGTTCTTGGTCACGCCGTACTTGAGACCGCGCAGGCCGCCCGAATTCTCGGCGGCCGAACCGCCCATGGTGGCCGTGGCCACGGTGCCGGGGTCGGGCGGATAGATGAGGCCGTGCGGGGCCACGGCCGCGTTGAGCGCGCCGATCACCACCCCGGGCTGGACCACGGCGGTGAGGTTGGCCGGGTCAATGTCCAGGATTTTGTTCATCTGCTGGAAGGAGAGGACGATGCCCTGCTTGAGCGGCACGGTGCCGCCGCTCAGGTTGGTGCCGGCCCCGCGCGGGTAGATGGGGATGCGGTGTTCGCGGGCGAAGCGGACCAGGGCCTGGACCATGGCGGTGTCCGTGGGCAGGACGACCACGTCCGGCATCTTCCGGGGCAGGTCGGCGGTGGCGTCGTAGCTGTAGGTCAGCCGGTCCACGGTGCCGGTCAGCACGTTCTTTTTGCCTGCCAGGGCCTCGAGCTGGGCGATGATTTCCTTGTCGAGCATGGTTGTTCCTCCGCTGTGGGTGTGGTTCTGGTCGCTGGGGTGGGTAGGCCGGAGCACCGTTCTGGGAGGAGCGATTCCCGGCGGATTATTTGTCTTACCAATTATCACTTGTCACCATGTCTGTCAAATAAAAAATGGAGGGCCGGTGCGCAGGCGTGGGCTGGGTTCTGGCGGCGTAGGGCGGGAAACAGGGGCGATGCGCCGGGATGGGGCGCCGGGGTGCGGTGGGGGGTCGGGAGGCAGGAGGAGGGACACCGGCCGGGCCGGCCGTGGATAGGGCCGGCCCGGCCGGGCCGGGGCAGATCAGTTGGGGGTGCGGGCCACGTAGGCGGTGGAGCGCTGTTCAGCGAAGGTGAGGTGGCGCATCATCGCCTCCCGCGCGGCCTCGGCGTCCCGCGAGCGGATGGCGGTGACGATGGCGGAGTGGTGGGCGAACAAGGTGCGGTGATCCTCCTCGGTCAGGTAGACCGCCCGCCAGACGCCGCGCTGGAACTCCTTCATGGCGTCGAAGATGGACTGCATCAGGTGCAGCCAGACGATGTTGTGGGTGGCCCGGGCGATGACGATGTGCAGGTTCGCGTCCAGGTTCTCGGAGGGCTTGAGCCCGTCGATGTTCGCCTGCATGGCGGCGAGAATCTCGTCCATGCGGCGGATATCCTCCGGCAGGGCGCGCTGGGCGGCAAAGTAGGATGTCCAGGACTCCATGCATTTGCGCACCTCGATCACCTCCAGGGCCCGGGCCTGCTCGTCGCGGATCAGCTCGCTGAGGGCATTGCCGTTGCTGTGGTCCACCAGCGACTGGACCACTGTCCCGCCGCCCTGGTAGCTCATCACCAGCCCGGCCGAGGCGAGGATGTTGAGGGCCTCGCGCACCGAGGGGCGGGAGACGCCGAACATGGCGGAGAGTTCGCGCTCCGGCGGCAATTTGTCGCCCGGGGCGAAATCGCCGGCAAGGATGGACTCGCGGATCTGGTCGGCAATCTGGCTGGAAACCTTCTTGGGTTTGATCGGCTGGAATTTCATCAGAGGTCGGGACAAAAGGAAATCGGGAGTTGTTTGCATGAAGGTACCTTAGGAAGCATTTGATTGCAACTGGTTGTCAGAGGGCGCACCGGCACCGGCCGTGAGGACGCCGTCCGGCCCGGGCCGGAAAAAAACACCCCGGAACAGTTGCCTGTTCCGGGGCTTGCCATGCCGCCGCTGTCGGCAAGCCGGCAGGGAAGGGGTCACCCCGGAGAATGCCGGAGCGGCAGCGGTGCAGGGTACGGCAGGCCGACGGCATCCCGTCGGCCTGCCGGCCAATCAGAAGATGGTCGGGTAGAGCACGTAGACGAACACCAGGCCGAGAGAGCCGGCCACCAGGCCGTAGAGCAGCATCGGCAGGGCGTTGCGGCGGATGAGCAGCCCCTCCATGCCGGCCAGGCCGACCGTGGCCGATGCGGCGACGATGTTGTGGATGCACACCATGTTGCCCATGGCCCCGCCCACGGCCTGCAGGCTGACGATGATCTGCCTGGGAATCGCCAACTGGGTGGCGGTGGCGTACTGGAACTCGGCGAAGAGCAGGTCGGACACGGTGTTCGAGCCGGTGATGAAGGCGCCGAGCGCGCCGACAAAGGAGGCGAACATCGGCCAGGAGGCGCCGGCCATGGCGGCCGCGGCCTGGGCCATGGCCAGCGGCATGGAGGGCAGGCCGAGGGTGTTTTTGGCAGACTGCTTGAAGATCTCCACCATGGCCACCGCGAAGAACAGGGCGATGGTCGGGTTTTTCAGGGCCTTGAACGAGTCGACCCAGGTCTTCTTGACCTTCTCCGCGTTCATGCCGTGGAGAAAGATGGTGATGATGGCCACGAGCATGAAGGGAATGGTGCCGGGCAGGTAGAGCGGCTTGATCGAGTAGTCCACCGAGGCGTAGCCGAGAATATTGGGGATTTCGATGTTGATGTTGTTCAGCAGGGCCTTGAGCGGCAGGAAGTTGACCCGGGTGAGGACCAGGATCACGCCGATGAGCACGTAGGGCAGCCAGGCGCGGAACTGGCTCATGTGGGCCTTGAACTCCTTGTTCTCCTCGGTGGCGATGGAGCCGGTCCATTCCTTCTCCCAGGTGGAGTGCGGGCCGAAATCCCAGACCTTTTCCGGCAGGAGGAAGCCCTTCTTGGCGGCGGTGACCACGATGCCGGTGGCGATCAGCCCGCCCACCAGGGCCGGGAACTCCTCGCCGATCAAAAAGGCGGTGGCCACGTAGGGCACGGCGAAGCAGGTGGAGGCGAACAGGGAGAACTTCCAGGCGCCCAGCCCTTCGGTCCAGGACTTGTTCCGGCCGAAGAAGCGAGTGAGCATCATGTTGACGAACAGCGGCAGGATAAAGACCATGGGCAGGTGCAGGAGTACGGACCACTGGGCGATCACCTTGAGGAACATGGCGAACGAAGTGATGTCCCCGGCCTGGCCGGCGGCGATGGCCGCCTCGACCTGGGGCTTGAGGTTGGACAGGCCGAACCACACCGGGGTGCCGACGGCGCCGAAGGTCACCGGGAAGGAGGTGAGGATCAGGCAGGCCATGGCCGCGGCCAGGGCCGGGAGGCCGGGGCTGAGCAGGAGC
>JAGODN010000111.1 GCA_017998195.1 Desulfobulbus sp.
GGGCCGCTGTAGCCGTCGGTGTACCAGCCGCCGCCCTTCAACTGGAACGAGGTCATGGAAATCAGCTTGCGCAGCGTACCGCTGCATTCGGGGCAGACCGTCAACGGCTTGTCGGCGATACGCTGCTGAACTTCGAACACCTTGCTGCACCCTTCGCATTCGTACTCATAGACTGGCATGGTCATCCCTCGCGACTGTGTATAGATGAAGGCAAAAGTATTGCCGTAACTGCAAACGGCCCCAATGTAATTATTCCGGCGGAGGCTGTCAACTCCCGCGACCGGAAGTTTGCGTGATGCACAATAATTCCGGGCTATTAAACCCTTAACGCGCCATCTCCCGGCGCCACCGGACCAGGCACCCGTCCCACTGCCCGGATTTTCTCGGGCATGGCGGCACGGGCGTTGCTGCAGCACTTTTTGCTCATTTCGGCTGGTTGGAACAAAAAGCATTGCAACAATCCGGCACATACTCTATGTTTGCGGCAAAGTTAAAACTGTCCTGTCTGTCGCCAGACACCTTCATTCCCCAGGAGAAACCGATGAGCAAGACCCTCGTTGAAATGACTGCTGAAATCATCCAGTCGCAGATCAGCACCAAGCAGATGTCCACCGAAGAAATAAAAACGGCCCTGAACGACACCTTTCAAACCCTGAAAGCTCTGCAGGACTCGGAATCCATTGGCACTGAAGTAGAAACCGAGGAGACCAATCCTGTTATCGACCCGAAGAAGTCGATTCAGCGAAACAAAATCATCTGCCTGGAGTGCGGCCAGGAGTTCAAGATGCTCTCTCCCAAGCACCTCAAATCTCATGAGCTCACCGCCAGGGAGTACAGGAAGAAGCACGGATTTTCCGCCCGCCAGCCCCTGTGCGCCAAGGCCCTCTCCGAGAAGCGTTCGCAGTCGGGCAAGGAACGCGGCCTGCCGGACAACCTCCGCAAGGCGATCGAGGCCCGCACCAAGAAAAAATAATTCCCCCTCGAGCCGATTACCTGTCCGGTCGGCGGCGGCGACACCGCCTCCGCCCGGACAGGCCCCACACTCCGGGCCGCCCCGGTTGCCGACGGGTTCGGTCCCCGTCCCCTCATCCTCACCGGCAGCCGCTCGCCCGTCCGCCCTCAACCCTGCTGACCCCCTCACCATGATCGGTATCTTTGACTCCGGCGTCGGCGGCATGACCGTCGCCCGGGCAATCGAACAGTTCTGCCCCGGCTACCCGCTGATCTACTTCGGCGATCTCGCCCGCATGCCCTATGGCCCGAAAAGCCCGGCCATGATCACCGAGTACGCCCACCGCAACACCGACTTCCTCCTCCGCCAGGGCGCCCGGCTGATCGTCATCGCCTGCAACTCGGCGGCGAGCGTGGCCTCGGCGCAACTGCGCAGCCGCTACCCCGAACGGATCATCGACGTCATCGATCCGGCCGTGGCCCGGGCGGCCGCGGTGAGCGCGAACGGGCGGATCGGCCTGATCGGCACCAGCGCCACCATCAACTCCGGGGTCTACGCCGAGCGGCTGCACAGGGTGCGGCCGGACTGCCGGGTCTACAGCCAGGCCTGCCCGCTGCTGGTGCCGCTGGTCGAGGAAGGCTGGCTGGACCGACGGGAGACCAAGATGATCGTTCGCAAGTACCTGCACCCGCTGCGCGACAAGCAGCTCGACGCCCTCATCCTCGGCTGCACCCATTATCCGCTGTTGAAAAAGGTGATCGCCCCGCGCATCGGCCGCTGCGTGCACATCATCGATTCTTCGGTGGAAGTGGCCCTGCACCTCAAGGCGGTGCTCGACGGTGACGAGGCCCTGCGCACCCTGCTCCACGCCCCGGAGACGCCCAGCCGCTTTTATGTCTCCGACATGCCCGCAGCCGTGGCCTCGCTGGCCGGTCAAATTTTCGGACGCACCGTCCACCTGGAGAAAACCGATGTCTGAGCCCCGTCGCCTTGGCCCCCTGCTGTTCGCCCTGGTCCTTCTTCTCGGTCTGGCTGCGCCGCTTGCCGCCCGGCCGACCGCACCGGAGGAACTGGTCGGGCAGGTGCAGAAAAAATACCAGCAGCTGCGCGGCCTGGAGTTCGATTTCGCCCAGGCCACCCGCACCGGCGGCCGCACCCGCCAGGGCAGCGGCAACGCCGTCTTCTACCGCCCGGGCGGTGAGGGGCCGGAGGGACACGGCGTGATCCGCTGGAATTACACCGAGCCCACCGAGCAGACCATTGTCAACGACGGCCGCGAACTTTCCGTCTACACCCCCCGGGACCGGCAGCTGCTCGTCTCCCCGGCGGACGAGATGGAGGCGGACATCACCTACGCCCTGTTCACCGGCGCGCAAAGCCTGCTCGACGCCTTCACCGCTGCCCCGGCGGACCCGGAATTCCGGCTGAGCGAGCCGCCCGCGGACAGCGAGGCGGTGCTGCTCACCCCCAGGGAGGAGCAGTCGCAGCTCAAACGCTTGCAGTTGTGGCTCGCCCCGGACCGGACCATCCGGAGGCTCCTGCTCGAAGACCATTTCGGCGCGCTCACCGAGCTGACCTTCACCGGGGTCCACTTCGACCGGCTGGCGCCCGGCGACCGCGAGCGGGCCGCGATGCTGCGCCGGCTGGAGCTGGCCCCGGACACCGAGATCATCCGCCAGTAACCGCCCGTGCAGGTGCTGCTGCTCTCCATGCCCTGGGCGCCGTTCAACCGCCCGTCGATCCAGCTGGGCGCGCTCAAAGGGTATCTCGACCGGCAGTTCCCGGACTTGTGCGTCCAGAGCCGCCACCCCTCGCTGACCGCTGCCGCCGCCATCGGCCCGGACCGCTACCGACGCATCAGCGAGAACACCTGGGCCGGTGAGGCGCTGTACAGCGGCCTGCTTTTTCCCGAACTGCGGGACGCGGCCCGGCGGTTGTTCCAGCGCGAACTGCCCGACCTGGGCGCGGCGACTTACGATGCCCTGCTGCCCGTCCTCGACGCGCACCTGGACACCTGCCTGGACCAGCTGCCGGTGGCGGACTGCCAGCTGGTCGGCTTTTCGGTCTGCTTCAGCCAGTTGTCCGCCTCGCTCCTGGCCGCCTCCCGCCTCAAGGCGCGGCGGCCCGAAGTGCGAGTGGTGTTCGGCGGATCGGTGATCACCCCGGAGTTGGCCCGGTCCCTGCCCGGGGCCTTCGCCGCGGTGGACGAGTGCATCACCGGTGAGGGCGAGCGGCCGCTCGCACGGCTGGTCGCCTCGCTGCATGGCGACGCCCCGTCCCGCGCGGCCGGGATCGATGCCGCCCGGCCGCAGGTCGCGGCCCCGGAACCCGCGCCCGAAGGGGCGACCATCGCCGATCTCGACACCCTGCCCCTGCCCGACTACACCGATTACTTCGCCGAACTGGCCGCAAGCACCCTCGACTTCATCCCCCACCTGCCGGTGGAGTTCTCCCGCGGCTGCTGGTGGAACCGCTGCGCTTTCTGCAACCTCAACCTGCAGTGGCAGGGCTACCGGCACAAGAGCGCGGACCGCATGCTCACCGAAATCCGGACCCTCACCGGCCGGCACCGCTGCCTGGACTTCTCCTTCACCGACAACGCCCTGCCGCCCGCCGAGGCCAACACCCTGTTCCAGGCGCTGGCCGCAGAGCCGGTGGACCGACGCTTCTTCGCCGAGATCCGGGCGCTGCGCCAGGGCGACCACTACGCCCTGTACCGGCGCGGCGGCCTGACCGAGGTGCAGGTCGGGGTTGAGGCCCTGTCCGACAGCCTGCTCGCCCGGATGCGCAAGGGGGTGCGCGCCATCGACAACCTGGCGGCGATGAAGGACGCGCAGGAGAACGACCTGCGCCTGGCCGGCAACCTCATCCTCGAATTTCCCGGCTCCACCGCCACCGAGGTCGAGGAAACCCTGGCCGCGCTGGCCGCGGCCCTGCCCTTTCCGCCGCTCGAGCCCGCCACCTTCTTCCTCGGCCAGGGCTGCCCGGTGGACAAGGCCCCGCAGGCCTTCGGCCTGACCGCGGTCACCTGTCACGCCAACTACCGGGCCCTGTACCCGGCCACCCTGCTCGACCGGGTGCCCATGCTCGTCCGCAGCGGCCGCGGCGACCGCGAACGGCAGCGACGGCTGTGGCGACCGGTGCGGCGGGCGCTGCGCGCCTGGCGGGAGTTCCACAAGCAGCGGACCTCCCGTCAGCCCGCCCTGTGCTACCGGGACGGCGGCGACTTCCTCGTCATCCGCCAGGAGCGGCCGGGCCAGCCGGTCCTCCACCACCGCCTGCACGGCACCTCGCGGGCCATCTACCTGCACTGCCGCCGACCGGTGGCGCAAAAGGAGTTGCTGCAAACCTTCGGGCGGGTTAAAGAGGAGCAACTTGTCCGCTTTTTGGCCGATCTCACGCACAAACACCTGTTGTACCAGGACGACGGGCACTGTCTTGCCCTGGCCGTCCACGCGACCTGATTCCCATGCGCATCGCCATCCTCTCCGACAGCCACGACCATATCCCCAACCTCAAACGGGCCGTCCGCCTGGCCAACAGCGAGGGCGCCGAACTGCTCATTCATTGCGGCGACCTGATTTCGCCGTTCATGCTGCCCTGCCTCGACGGGTTCAACGGTCCGGTGCACCTCATTTACGGCAACAACCCCGGCGACCAGCACCTGATCGCCGCCCGATGTGCCACCGACTTTTCGCGTCTCCACCACCACGGCACCCACGGCAGCTTCCAGGCCGGCGCGCTGCGCATCGGCATCTGTCACTACCCGGACCTGGCCCGCGACCTGGCCGCCTCCGGCTCTTTCGACCTCGTCTGCTGCGGCCACGACCACGTCTGGGCGGTGGAACGGCTGGGCAGTTGCCTGCTCGTCAACCCGGGCGACCTGCTCGGCAAGGACGCCAACCCGGCCTTTGCCCTGGTCGACACCGGCGACTCTTCGGTGCGCCGCATCGAAGTCGGCCTGCAACTGCCGCAAGACGACTGATCACCCCCGCGCATCCCTGACCCTGCAGCACCGGCAGGGACCGCCGGACTCCGGCGCTGTCCGGCCGGATACCTTTTCTTTTCACCCACCCCACAATCCCATGAGTGACGAATCCTTTGCAGACCTGTTCCAGGCGAAAACCGTTTCCCGCCCGACCATGAAACCGGGAGACCGGATCGAGGCGACCGTGGTCGGCATCAGCGGCGAGAACATCTTTCTCGATGTCGGCGCCAAGAGCGAGGGCGTGCTTGCCGCCGCCGAACTGCGCAACGAGGCCGGCGAACTGACCGTCGGCATCGGCGACCGGGTCAGGGTCTACCTCCTGCCCAAACGCGGCGGCGAGATGGCCTGCACCACCCGGCTCGGCGGCGGGCAGACCACCCCGCGGGAGATCGAGGAGGCCTTCGAGGCCGGCATCCCGGTGGAGGGCAAGGTCACGGCCGAGGTCAAGGGCGGCTTTTCCGTGACCGTGGCCGGTCACCGCTGTTTCTGCCCCTACTCGCAGATGGACATCCGCCGGGTGGAACAGGCCGACAGCTACCTGGACAAGACCCTTGCCTTCAAGATCATGGAGTTCGGCAGCCAGGGACGCAACATCATCCTCTCCGCCCGGGCCCTGCAGGAGGAGCAGCGCGCCCGGGAACGGGAGCAGCTCAAGGAGCAGTTGCGGGAGGGTGTGCAGGTGAGCGGCACGGTCACCTCTGTGCGCGATTTCGGCGCCTTTGTCGACATCGGCGGCGTGGACGGGCTCATCCCCATCTCTGAACTCGCCTGGGGTCAGACCGACCGGGTGGAGGACGTGCTCAGCCTCGGCCAGCAGGTGCAGGTGGTGGTCAAACGGCTCGACTGGGACCGGGACCGGATCTCGCTGAGCCTGCGCGAAACCACCGAGAACCCCTGGGACAAGGCCGCCGAGCGCTACCCGGCGGGCTCGGTGCATCAGGGCAGGGTGTCCCGCTTGGCCGCGTTCGGGGCCTTTGTTACCCTGGAGGCGGGCGTCGACGGGCTGCTGCACATCTCCAGGCTCGGCGCCGGCCGGAGAATCCATCACCCGCGGGAGGTGGTCGAGGTGGGCCAGGAACTGACCGTGAAGATTGAAAGCGTGGACACCGCCCAGCAGCGCATCGCCCTGGTCCCCGAAGACTACGCGCCCCGGGAGAAGACCGAGGACACGCCTGTGCCGCCCGCGCCCCGGGAGCCGGTGTCCATGGGCACCCTCGGCGACCTGCTCAAGCAGCAGCTGGGAAAAAAGAAAAAGTAGCGGGTGGAGGAGGGGTTTGTGTACCGGCCCCTCCGCAGGCAAAGCCCGCCGCTCAGTGGTCGCGGCGGGCGATTTCGAACAGGAGCACCGCGGCCGCTGCCGAGGCGTTGAGGGAATTGAACGGGGCATGCATGGGAATGGTCACCAGGTGGTCGCACTGGCGGCGCACCAGCGGCCGGATGCCCTTGCCCTCACTGCCGATCACCAGGCAGACCGGGCCGGAAAAATCCGCCTGGTAGATGGAATCCGCCTCAGGCTCGACCACCGCGCCGAACACCCAGAACCCGCGTTCCTTGAGCAGCTTGAGGGTTTCCGCCAGGTTCACCACCTGGCAGAGCTTGAGGTGAGCGACCGCACCGGCCGAGGTCCGGGCCACGGTGCCGGTGACCGGCACGCTCCGGTCCCGGGTCAGGATGATATGGCCAAAGCCGGCGGCCAGGGCCGAGCGGAGGATGGAGCCGAGGTTGCGCGGATCCTGGATGCTGTCCAGGGCCAGCAGCCGCGGCGGAGCGGCCGCGGCCTCGAGATCATCAAGCAACTCCTCCAACTGCAGGAGCGGCGCCGCGCTCTGCCGGGCCACCACCCCCTGGTGCCGACAGTGGCGCGGCACACCCAGCCGGTCCGCATCGACAAAGCGAACGCTGACCCCCTGCTGCCGCGCCAGGTCGATGATCTGCTGCAGGCGGGGACCGGCCTTGCCGCGTTCGATGAGCACTTCCTCCAGCCCGCGGCCGTGCTGCTGCAGGGCCTCCCACACGCTGTTGATCCCCCAGAGCCGTTCGGCGTCGGCCGCTTCGGCGGCCACCTTCTCCCTGGGTCGGGAGTTCACTCCTGGCTTGTCCCCCATCAGCAGCGCCAGTGCATCGGCTGGCCGTCGGGGTTGCGGCGATGCCGGCTGCGCTCGGCGATGATGATGCTCTTCAGGCTCTCCACCGCGTCTTCCAGCCGGTCGTTGATGATCAGGTACTCGTAGGTGTCGGCGCAGACCAGTTCCTCGCGGGCATTGTGCAGCCGCAGGGCGATGGCCGCTTCGGTTTCCGAGCCGCGACCGCGCAGCCGCCGTTCCAACTCCTCAATCGACGGCGGGGCGATGAAAATGGTCACCGGCGCGGTCCGGTCGCGCACCTGGACCGCCCCCTGCACATCGATGTCCAGCACCACGTCGAGACCGTTCTGCTGCTGCCGCTCCACCTCCTCGACACTGGTGCCGTACATGTTGCCGTGCACCTCGGCCCACTCGAGGAACCCAGGCGGGTCCTGGTCGCGCATGCGCAGGAAGGTGGCGTCGTCGACGAAGTGGTAGTCAATGCCGTTTTGTTCCCCCGGCCGCGGCGCGCGGGTGGTGTGGGAGACGGAGAAAACCAGGCCGGGCAGGGTGCTCAGCACGCGGTTGAGAATGGTCGTCTTGCCGCACCCCGAGGGCGCGCTCAGCACCAGCAGAAGTCCTTTAGTCATGGCGGTCACCGCTGTTTCCTCTGGACAGGCTCTGAGCCTGGATACGCTGCTCCTGGTCCAGGGCGAGCAGACGCTCTTTGATGGTTTCCGGCTGCACCGAAGAGAGCAGCAGGTGGCCGGAATCGAGGATGACGATCGCCCGGGTCCTGCGCCCCTCGGTCACATCGAT
>JAGODN010000112.1 GCA_017998195.1 Desulfobulbus sp.
GGTCGCGGTCGGCCAGCGGCTCGCCGCAAACGAGCAGCTGCTGTTCGACCACGGCGATTTCGCCCCGGTCTGCACCGGTCGTCGCCAGCAGGTCGCGGAAGGCCCGCTCCACCAGGTCGATGCTGCGCAGCACCTGGGGATTGGTGGCAGGGTAGAGGCGCACGGTGCGCAGGGCCGTGTACAGCCTGACCGGGAATTCGAGCAGGAGGAGATTACGGGTCGAAGGGTCGGGCGGCGGCTGGGTCATGGCGTCCTTGTGGCCCGGCTGCGGGCAAGGCGGTCGGGCCGGCCGGGAGTGAAGGATGCTAGCACACCGCGCTTTGGCCCGTCAAGGGAGGGGATGGTCGGAGGACCGCCTTTGCTCGACCGGTGCGACCCGCACCAGGCGGTGGTGGAGCAAAACGGTGACCAGGTCGTGCACCGGCAGGCCGACCACGTTGCTGCAGGAGCCGGCGATGGCGCGCACGAGAAAGGCGCCGCGGCCCTGGATGGCGTAGGCGCCGGCCTTGTCCATGGGCTCGCCGGTGGCGATGTAGGCCCGCAGGATATCGTCCGGGAAGGCGGCGAAGCTGACCTCCGAGCTCACCGTGAACACCTCGTCGATCCCCCGGGCCGGGCAGACCACGGCCACGCCGGTGATCACCTGGTGGGTGCGGCCCCGCAGGGTCTGGAGGATGGCCAGGGCGTCGTCCGGGTCGCGCGGCTTGCCGAACACGGTCCCGTCCAGGGCGACCACGGTGTCCGCGCCGATGACGCAGGCATCTGGCCGGTCGCGGGCCACCAGCTCGGCCTTGGCCGCGGCCATGCGCCGGGCGAACGGCTCGGGCGATTCGTCCGCGTGCAGTGTTTCATCGATATCGGCCGGCGCCACCTGGAACTGCAGGCCGAGCCGGGCGAGGAAGTCCTGGCGGCGGGGCGAGGCGGAGGCGAGCACCAGGGGCACACAGGCGAAAAACAGGTCAGCTGGTCGGGGGCTGGGCATGGAACGGGTCGTGGTAGTAGATCGTTTCGAGAAACAGGCCGCAGGCGGGCGCCGTGGGGCCGGCGCGGGTGCGGTCGCGGGCCGCCAGGATGGTTGCCATCTCGGTGGCATTTCGTTTGGACTGGCCCATCTCGATCAGGGTTCCGCTGATGATCCGCACCATCTGGCGGAGAAAGCCGTCGCCGGTGAGGCGGATCGACCAGAAGTCGGGCAAGGCCGGATGCGGGGCGCAGTCGGCCCGGTGCAGGGTGCGCACCGCGCCGCGGCCGTGGGTTGCCTCCCGGTCGCGGGAGCCGGACCGCTCGAAGCTCGAGAAGTCGTGGGTGCCGACCAGCGTGGCCAGGGCAGGCATAATCAGCGCCGGATCGAACCCGCCCGGCCGGTGGGCGGTGTACAGCCGGGTCGAGGGCAGCTGCACCGGGGCGGTGCAGAAGTCGTAGCGGTAGGTCTTGCCCCAGGCGTCGAAGCGGCTGTGAAACCCGGCCTCCGCCTCGGTGGCCTCGAGGATGCGGATGTCCGCGGGCAGCAGCGAGTTGAGCCCCTTGCAGAAGGCGACCACCGGGATGGTCGATGCGGGGTGGCAATGGGCGACCATGCCAAGCGCATGCACGCCCGCATCGGTTCGGCCGGCGCCGTGCACGGTCACCGGGTGGCCGCACAGGGTGGCCAAACCGCGCTCCAGTTCGCCCTGCACGGTCGGCCCGTGCGCCTGGCGCTGCCAGCCCTGGTAGCCGCTGCCGTCGAAGGCGACCAGCAGGCGGATGCAGCGGGACATCAGGGGAAGAAGGGCGCGCCCATCAGTCCGGTGGTTTCGGGGAAGCCGAGCATCAGGTTCATGTTCTGCACGGCCTGGCCCGAGGCGCCCTTGACGATGTTGTCGATGGCCGACATGACGATCAGCCGGCCGGTGCGTTCGTCCCGCTGCAGGCCGAGGTCGCAGCAGTTGGAGCCGCGCACGTGCTGGGTGGCCGGCGGGGTGCCCGCGGGCAGCACGCGCACGAACGGCTCGTCGGCGTAGGTGGACTCGAACAGCGCCTGCAGGTCGGCCGCCCGGCCTTCGGGGGTGAGCGAGGCGTAGATGGTGCTGAGGATGCCGCGCGAGATGGGCAGCAGGTGCGGCGTGAACGAGACGGTCACCGGCCGGCCGGCGGCGGCGGAGAGTTCCTGCTCGATCTCCGGGATGTGGCGATGGCTGCCGCCGACCTTGTAGGGCCGGAAGCCGTCCGTGACCTCGCAGAACAGGGTGGCCACGCTGGCGGCGCGTCCGGCGCCGCTGGTGCCGGACTTGGAGTCGATGATCAGGGTGGCCGGGTCGATCAGGCCGCGGCGCAGGAGCGGCGTCAGCGCGAGGATCACCGAGGTCGGGTAGCAGCCCGGATTGGCGGTCAGCCGGGCGGTGCGGACGCGCTCGCGGTAGAGTTCGGGCAGGCCGTAGACCGCCTCGGCGAGCAGTTCCGGGCTGGTGTGCTCCGCGTACCAGGCCTGGTAGACCCCCACGTCGTGCAGCCGGTAGTCGGCGCTCAGGTCCACCACCTTTTTGCCGGCGGCAAGCAGCTGGGGGACGATGTCCATGGCCGTCTTGTGGGGCACGGCGGTGAAGAAGAAATCGGCCCGGTCGACCAGCTCCGCCGCACCGAGGTTCTCGCAGACGACCTCCACCCGCTTGCGCAGGTTCGGGAATACCTCGGCCAGCGCCTTGCCCGCGTACTGCCGCGAGGTGGCCACGGTGATTTCGACTTCCGGGTGCCCGGCGAGCAGACGGGCCAGTTCAACGCCGGTGTACCCGGACGCGCCGACAATACCCACACGCAACATGATGACTCCTCCCTGGCGACCACGGGACGGATCGCCGGCGATAACCAATAAAAAAAGGGAATAACGAGCGATTCGTTATTCCCTTGGACGAGCGGAAAGGCTGGGACTGAACCTCGCGGCCGCGGCCGCGGTGCGCCGGTTTAACGCTTGGAGAACTGGAACCGGGCGCGGGCGCCGCGCAGGCCGTACTTCTTGCGCTCCTTGGCGCGGGGGTCGCGGGTGAGCAGACCGGCCCGCTTCAGCGGCAGCCGCATTTCCGGGTGGGCCTCCTGCAGGGCCCGGGCGATGCCGTGCACCAGGGCGTCGACCTGGGCCGACTTGCCGCCGCCGCAGACCGTGGCCTGCACATCGTACTGACCGGCGGTTTCAGTGACCGAGAAGGGCTTGGCAACCTTGGGCTCGAAGAAGATGTTGCCGAAGTACTCGTCGACCGGCATCTTGTTGACGGCCAGCTTGCCGCTGCCGGGGGTGATCCAGACTCGGGCGATGGCGGTCTTGCGCCGGCCGGTGGCGTATGTCTGTTCCTGGGCCATGATCGTGTGCTCCGTTCTCAAATCTCAAGAAGTTCCGGCTGCTGGGCCTGGTGGGGATGGTCCGTGCCGGTATAGATTTTCAGCTTCTTCAACTGCGCCCGGCCGATCTTGTTCTTCGGCAACATGCCGCGAACCGCCATGCGGATGAGTTCCTCGGGCTTCTTGGCGAGCACCTCGCGGGCGGTCTGGGAGGTGATGCCGCCCGGATAGCCGGAATGCCGGTGGTAGACCTTGTCGTCCCACTTGTTGCCGGTCAGGTGAATCTTGTCGGCATTGACGACAATGATGAAATCGCCGTTGTCCTGGAAGTTGCAGAAGGTCGGTTTGTGCTTGCCGCGCAGGCGGCGGGCGATCTCCACGGCAATACGCCCGAGCACCTTGCCGTCCGCATCGGCGACATACCAGTTGCGCTCAATTTCCTTGACCGGCGTATAGTAGGTTTTCATGTGCTGCGCCTCAGTCTTTGAAAAAAAAAGGCTCGAACGGACGTCCGAACCTTGGAGTCTCTTTGGAGCGGGAAACGAGATTCGAACTCGCGACTTCAACCTTGGCAAGGTTGCACTCTACCACTGAGTTATTCCCGCTTTCAATTTTTCCGTAACGAGGGAGGTATTTACCAGAGGACGGCGGACGGTGTCAATAAAAAATTTTCGGGTTGAACGGATTGTCCCGGCCGGGGGATGCGGGAAAAGAGGTGACCGCCGGCCAAGAACAGTTGCCAATCCGTCAAAAGGACACTAGTATGCCGCTTAACCTACTCAATATCTTATGATTCTTGCGGGCGTCCGGGGCCCGCCGGGCCTGTCCGGCGGTGATCGCCGACGAGCCGCCAACCGGGCCCGAAGGCCCGCAGGGAGCAACCAACATGACAGACCAGGCCCGCCGCAAGGCCTCCGTTGAACGGCGCACCCGGGAGACCGACATCCGCATCAGCCTCGACCTGGACGGCGAGGGCAGGGCGTCGGTGCGCACCGGCGTCGGCTTCATGGACCACATGCTCACCCTGTTCGCGGTCCACGGGCTGTTCGACCTGGAGATCGCCGCCACCGGCGACACCGAGATCGACGACCACCACACCGTCGAGGACCTGGGCATCTGCCTGGGCATGGCCTTTGCCCGGGCCCTGGGCGACAAGGCGGGCATCTGCCGCTACGGCCATGCCTACGTGCCCATGGACGAGACCCTGGCCCGGGTGTGCGCCGACTTTTCCAACCGGCCCCATCTCCATTATGACGTGACCCTGGCCGAGACCAGGATCGGCGCCTTCGACACCTGCCTGGCCAAGGAATTCCTCCGCGCCCTGGTGCTGCACGCCGGCCTGACCCTGCACGTCGACCTGCTGCACGGCGAGAACGGCCACCACATCCTCGAGGCCGTGTTCAAGGCCCTGGCCCGGGCGCTGGCCGCCGCCGCCGCCCCGCACCCGCGGGTGCGCGGCCAGCTCAGTTCCAAGGGCATGCTCTAGGCGGCGGGGCGGCAAAAAGCTGGTGGCGAAGCAGGGCGATTTTCGGTACTGTCTGCCGGTAGCAGGTGGGCAGGTACAGGCAAACAACCAAGGCAACAAGGGAGGATCAGGGTGAGGATGGTATCAGCAGTCAAGGCCGGGCTGGCCGTGGGGTGTGCAGTGATCGTGGCCGGGTGCGCCGCGCAGGAGAAAACCGGTCCCACCGCCAAGGCCCCGGATGTCGCGGTGTCGTGCATCGCGGTGCTGCCGGTGCGGGCGGCCGTGGACATGGACGAGCCGATGACCGGCGCAGAGGCCAAAAACCTGGAGAACGGCGCTGCCATCCTCGACGGGCTGCTCAAGGAAGCCCTGCGCAACCGCAAGGATGTCCGCTTCCTCTCCGCCCGGCAGGTCGAGAGCGTGACCGGAGCCGGCGAACCCGCCGGGATCGAGCAGGGCCGCAGTCTCGCCGGCCAGGTGAGCTGCAATGCGATCCTGGAGACCACCCTCAGCCGTTACGAACACCGCGTCGGCGGCCAGTACGGGGTCAAGGAGCCGGCCGCGGTCACCTTCGACTACCGGCTCTACGAGGTCGAGGACGGCAGGGTGCTCTGCCACGGCCGTTTCGACGAAGAGCAGCAGTCGGTGATGGAGAACCTGCTCACCCTGGGCAAGGCCAGCAGCCGCGGCTTCTCCTGGATTACCGCCGAGCAGCTGATGCGCGAGGGCCTCAAGGAAAAGCTCGACCAGTGCGGCTATTTTCTTGACCGCTGAGTTCGACCCCGCCGCCGTCAGGGCCCGGTGCAGCTGCCGCGCGAGCTGAACCGGCGGGTGGGCCGGGCCCTGCACGACTACGCCATGCTGGCCGACGGCGACCGGGTGCTGGTGGCCGTGTCCGGGGGCATCGATTCCCTGGTGCTGCTCTGGCTGCTCAGCCACTGGCGGCGCAAGGCGCCCATCGACTACCGGCTCTTGCCCGTGCACGTGGACATGGCCCCGAGCCCGGACGGCCGGCCCGGCGAGGCGGCCGTCCGGGTGGCGGCCCTGGTCGCCCGGCTCGGCCTCGAAACGGAGATCCTGCCCGCCCTGTGGCGACCGGAGCCCCAGGCCGCGGACGGCGGCCCGGCCGGTCGTGACCTTTGCTTCCGCTGCAGCCGCTCCCGCCGCACCCAGCTGTTCGTCCACGCCCGCACCCGGGCCTGCACGACCATCGCCTTCGGGCACCACCGGGACGACATCATCGAGACCTTCCTCCTGAACCTCACCTGCGCCGGCAACATCAGCACCATGGTTCCCCGGCAGGCGCTGTTCGGCGGCAACCTGCACCTGATCCGGCCGCTCGCCTACCTGGACAAAACCGAGATCGAGGCGATCGGCCGGGACCTGGGGGTCGAGCCGGTGCGCTCCGCCTGCCCGCTCGGCGAGAACACCCGCCGTCGCGACATGCACGACCTGGCCGTGGAGATCGAGCGCCGCGTGCCCGGCGCCCGGGCGCGCCTCTTCGCCGCCCTGGGCAATGTCCGCGGCGACTACCTGCTCCGCCAGGGCGGCGGCCGGAGACCCTGATGCGTACCACCAGCGACTGCCTGCCCTGTTTCCTCCGCCAGGCCCTGGGCACGGCCCGACGCAGCACCACCGACCCGGCCCGTCACTGGCAGCTGGTGGGCGAGGTCGGCGCGCTCCTGGCCGGTTTCGACCCGCAGCTGTCGCCGCCGGAAAACGCCATCCATTTCTACCGGCTGATCGCCGCCCGCACCGGCGCGGCCGATCCCTTTGCCGCGGAAAAGGTGGAGAGCAATGGCTTCGCCCGGGGGCTCGAGGCGCGCACCGGCGAACTGATCCGCGCCTCCTCGGACCCCCTGCGCACCGCCCTCCAGTTCGCCATCAGCGCCAACGTGCTCGACTACGGCGCCCAGCACCTGCTCGACCGGGACGAGGCCCTGGCAGCCTGCCGCCGGCCGCTCACCATCGACCACTCGGCCGCGCTCTGCGCCCGGCTCGAACCCGGCGCGGACATCCTCTACCTGGCCGACAACTGCGGCGAGATCGTCTTCGACCGGCTGGTGGTGGAACAGCTGCTGGCCCGCGGCTGCCGGGTCACCGTGGCCGTGCGCAGCCGACCGATCATCAACGACGCCACCCGCGAGGACGCCGTCGCCTGCGGCCTCGACCGGCTCTGCGAGGTCATCGACAGCGGCAGCGATGCCCCGGGCACGCCGCTTGCCCTCTGCAGCCCGGATTTCCGCGCCCGCTTCGCCGCGGCTGACTGCATCATCGCCAAGGGCATGGGCAATTTCGAGAGCCTCTCGGACGCGCCCGCGCCGCTCTTTTTCCTGTTCGTGGTCAAGTGCACCACCGTGCTCGCCCACCTGCGGGCGCGCTTCCCGGAGGCCGGCCTGCGCATCGGCTCGCCGGTGCTCCTCCGGGGCGAGGCCGCGGCCTGAACTGCCATGCGGGTGGCGGTCCTCAGCGACATCCACGGCAACTGGCGGGCGCTCGAGGCGGTGCTCGACGACCTCGACCGGCAGGGCGTCGACGAAATCCTCAGCCTGGGCGACACCATCGGCTACGGCCCGGAGCCGGCCGAGGTGGTCCGGGCCCTGCGCGCCCGCGGGGTGATCTCGGTGATGGGCAACCACGAACTGGCCCTGGTCAGCCGCAGCTACGCGGCCCGGCTGCAGGGCGCGGCCCGCGACTCCCTGCGCCTGACCCGCGACCTGCTCGACTCCGACGCCCTGGGCTGGCTCGCGGGCCTGCCCGCCTGGCTGGTGCATCGCGGCGCCCGGCTGGTGCACGGCTGCCCGCCCGAGTCCATGACCGTGTACCTGTTCTCGCCCACGCCCAACCGGCTGCAGCGGCTGTTCGCCAGCTACCCGGAGCAGCGCTGCTTCGCCGGCCACACCCACACGCTCGAGCTGTTAACCGAGCAGGACGGCCAGGTCGTGCGGGAGCGCCTCGTTGCCGGCGCCCTGGAGCTGGATCCCCGGGGCCGCGCCCTTGTTCTTGCCGGCAACGAGGCGCTCCCGAATGACCTGGCCG
>JAGODN010000113.1 GCA_017998195.1 Desulfobulbus sp.
CAGTTGAAGACCGACCCGTGGGAGCGGGTGCCATCCCAGTACGCCCCGGGTTCGCGGGTCAAGGGCAAGGTCGTGTCCATCACCGACTACGGCGTGTTCGTCGAACTGGAAGAAGGCGTCGAGGGTCTGGTCCACATCTCCGAGATGAGCTGGTCCAAGAAACCCCGGCATCCGTCCAAGATGGTCGGCGTCGGCGAGGAGATCGAGGTCCAGGTGCTCAAGGTCGAGGCCGAGACCAAGCGCATCTCCCTGGGCATGAAGCAGCTCCAGCCCAACCCCTGGGATGTGGTCGAGGAAAGCTACCCGGTGGGTTCGGTGATCGAGGGCAAGATCAAGAACATCACCGACTTCGGCATCTTTATCGGCATCGAGGAGGGCATCGACGGCCTTATCCATGTCTCCGACCTGAGCTGGACCGAGCGCATCAAGCATCCGTCCGAGAAGTATGCCAAGGGCGAGACCATCCAGGCGGTGGTGCTCAAGATCGACAAGGAGAACGAGCGCTTCTCCCTGGGCGTCAAGCAGCTCGAGCCCGACCCCTGGCAGGCGGCCTCCAGCAACTACCCGATCGGC
The DNA here is from genome assembly GCA_017998195.1 of Desulfobulbus sp. Lineage (GTDB taxonomy): Bacteria > Desulfobacterota > Desulfobulbia > Desulfobulbales > Desulfobulbaceae > Desulfobulbus. Next base: position 574 of record JAGODN010000113.1, read on the forward strand.
TCCACGGTTGAGGGGACCATCACCAACGTTACCGACTTCGGCGTGTTCGTGCAGTTGGAGGAAGGAATCGAGGGGTTGGTGCACGTCTCCGAAATCTCCCGGGACAAGATCAAGACCCCGGTGGGCATGTTCAACGTCGGCGACACCCTCAAGGCCATGGTGATCAACGTTTCCGCCGATGACCGCAAGATCGGCCTGTCCGTGAAGGCGCTGCAGGAGAAGGAAGACAACAACGGCGCCATCCCCGAGGAGTACCTGCAGAAGGCGCAGAGCAGCAGTCCCTCCACCTTCGGCGACCTGCTCAAGGCGGCTGCCGGCGAGGATCTGGACAAGTAAGGGGTTGCCCCGGCCTGCCTGTCAAAAACGGGTGTTTCATCCGACCGGGAAACCGGCGGAGAATGGATGAAACACCCTTTTCTGTTGCCGTATCAAAGGGTTTGCGACTGCGCTTGGCGCGGTCGGCTGAAAAGGATAGGTGTCATGCTCAAGCGTGAATTGATCAACGAAGTTTCCGAGCAGTTGGGCGATTACTACAAGCAGGACATCGCCCAGGCTGTTGAAATCATACTGGAAGAAATTTCTCAGGCGCTCGCCGAGGAACGGCGGGTGGAGATACGGGGCTTCGGCAGTTTTTCGGTGCGGACCCGCAAGCCGCGCACCACGAAGAACCCCAAGACCGGCAGGATGATGAATATCCCGGCCCGCAAGACGCTGCATTTCACCATGAGCAAGTCGCTCAAGGAAGTGCTCATCGACGAAGTGGACTGAGCGGTAGTGTGCTCCGGAGAAAGGCCGGGCCCCGGGAGGGGTCCGGCCTTTTTTTTCGGGTCGCGGCTCAGCGGAAGGGGGTGCTGTCGCCTTTGCCTTCGCGGAGGATTTCCGGTTCCTCGCTGAGCAGGGAGACCACGGTGGAAGGCTCGGGCAGGATGTCGCCGCCGTCGACGATCAAATCCACCTGCCGGCCGAACAGGTCGTCCACGTCCAGGGCGGAGCGCACCGGGGTTTCCCCGTCCTCCACCGTGGCGCTGGTGTTGAGCACCGGGTTGCCCAGGGCCTCGATGATCGCCAGGCAGATGACATTGTCGGGCACGCGGATGCCCACCGTCTTCTGCCGGGTGAGCATGATCTTGGGCACGAGTTTGGTGCCGGCGAGGACAAAGGTGTAGGGACCGGGCAGGTTTTTGCGCATCAGCCGGTAGGCGGTGTTGCCGACATGGCCGTAGGCGCTGATGTTGGTCAGCGAGGCGCACATGAAGCTGAACGGCTTGTCCTTGGGCCGCCGTTTGATCTGGTAGACCCGTTTGACGGCCTTCTGGTTGAAGATGTCGCAGCCGATACCGTACACGGTGTCGGTGGGGTAGCCGATCACCCCGCCGCGCTGGAGGATTTCGATCACCTGGGCGATGAGGCGGGGCTGCGGGTTGACAGGGTTTATTTCGAGAATCTTGGCCATGGGAACATTGGAGGAATGCGAAGGAGCGGAAGGGCCGGCAGGTACCGCCCCTGGCAACGGCGGTCGGGTGGGCGCGCGCCGGCACCCCGAAAAACGAATCAGTTAAGCAGGAACAGCCGGGAAATGCGAGCGATTTCTGTGCTGTCGGCCGGTCCCGCGATGCGGCCGCCCTCCCGCTTTTTTCGCGGCCGCGTCTTTCTTTTTGCACGAGAACATGCTAAAAGACGGCTTCTTCTTTCATCAAGCCCCAGTTCCCCGGCAGCAGTGCCGGGTTTCCAGGTCGGGCTTCAGCCCGGCGCGGGTGCGCCCGCCGGGTTGAGGGCCGACCTGTTTCACTTTTGCATCATCACCGGCCGGCGTCCCGCCCGCGGGAGCGCCGGTGCAGCCCGGCCACCGGTCCCGCAGGGGGCGCCGGGTTTCCCTGATGAACACTGATCACGCGCAAGCGGGGGATCCGCCTCCCGGCAGAAGATCCCTCGCGGTTCGCTTTCCGCAGACAAGGAGTCTCCATGTTGCACCACGATATCCCCATGGCCCTCACCTTCGACGATGTCCTCATGATGCCCGGCGCCTCGGAGGTCCTGCCCTCGGAGGTCTCGCTCACGACCCGGCTGACCGACACCATCGAGCTGCAGTCGCCGCTGCTCAGCGCCGCCATGGACACGGTCACCGAGCACCAGACCGCCATCGCCATGGCCCGGGAGGGCGGCATCGGCATCATCCACAAGAACATGAGCATCGACAGCCAGGCCAAGGAGGTCGAAAAGGTCAAGAAGTCCGAGTCCGGCATGATCGTCGACCCGATCACCGTGTCCCGCAACCAGAGCGTGGCCGAGGTGCAGGCGATCATGCGCAACTACCGCATCTCCGGCCTGCCGGTGCTCGACGGCGACAAGCTGGTGGGCATTGTCACCAACCGCGACCTGCGCTTCGTCTCCGACGACCAACTGCGCGTCAACGACGTCATGACCAGCAAGAACCTGGTCACCGCGCCGGTGGGCATCGACCTGGCCCACAGCAAGGCCCTGCTCCACGAGCACCGCATCGAGAAACTGCTCATCGTCGATGAGAACGGCCGGCTCAAGGGACTGATCACCATCAAGGACATCGAGAAGATCAAGCAGTACCCGAACGCCGCCAAGGACGACATGGGTCGGCTGCTGGCCGGCGCGGCCATCGGCGTCGGGCCCGAGATGCTGGCGCGCACCGAGGCCCTGGTCAAGGCCCGGGTGGACGTGGTCGTGCTCGACTCGGCCCACGGTCATTCCGCCGGCATCCTCCGCGCCCTGACCGAGGTCAAGGCCCATTTCCCCGACCTGCCGGTGATCGCCGGCAACATCGCCACCGGCGAGGCGGCCGAGGCGCTCATCCGGGCCGGGGCCAACGGCATCAAGGTCGGCGTCGGTCCGGGGTCGATCTGCACCACCCGCATCGTCGCCGGTGTGGGCGTGCCCCAGTTCACCGCGCTCAAGAACTGCGCCGAGGCGGCCGCCAAACACAACGTGCCGGTGATCGCCGACGGCGGCATCAAGTTCTCCGGCGACATCTGCAAGGCCATCGGCGTCGGCGCCCACTCGGTGATGATCGGCTCCCTGTTCGCCGGCACGGACGAGACCCCGGGCGACACCTTCCTCTACCAGGGCCGCAAGTACAAGGGCTACCGCGGTATGGGCTCCATCGGCGCGATGAAGGAGGGGTCCAGCGACCGCTACTTCCAGGACAGCCAGAGCAGCAAGCTGGTGCCCGAGGGCATCGAGGGCAAGGTGCCGTACCGCGGACCCATCGCCGAGATGATCTACCAGCTGCTCGGCGGTCTTCGCTCGGGCATGGGTTACACCGGGGCGGCCACCATCGAGGAGCTGCACCGCAAGGCCCGGTTCGTGCAGATCTCGGCCGCGGGCCTGCGCGAGTCGCACGTCCACGACGTGATCATCACCAAAGAGGCGCCCAACTACCGGACCGAGGGTATCTGACCCCGGTTCTGTTCTCACTTTCAAGCGGACACAGGCAGCCCATGTCGACCCACACCCAGAAGATCGTCATCCTTGATTTCGGCTCGCAGACCACCCAACTCATCGCCCGCCGCATCCGCGAGCAGAAGGTGTACAGCGAGATCCACCCCTACACCCTGGAACTCGACCGGCTCCGGGCCATGCAGCCCGCGGGCATCATCCTCTCCGGCGGCCCGGCCAGCGTCTACGACGCGGACGCGCCGCTCAGCGACCCGGGCCTCTTCGACCTGGGCGTGCCGGTGCTCGGCATCTGTTACGGCGCGCAACTGATGACCGTGCAGCTGGGCGGCCGGGTGGAGCAGGCGGAGAAGCGCGAGTTCGGCCCGGCGCAGTTGCAGATCGACTACACCGGCGGCCTGTTCGCCGGCATGGAGACCGCGCCCGCGCACTACCAGGTGTGGATGAGCCACGGCGACCGGATCGAGCAACTGGCCCCCGGGTTCGCGGTCACCGCCACCAGTCCGCACTCGCCCTGCGCGGCCGTGCGCCACACGGACATGCCGTTCGTGGCCGTCCAGTTCCACCCGGAGGTGGCCCACACCCTGATCGGCACCGACGTGCTGCGCAACTTCATCTTCGGTCTGTGCCACTGCCAGCCGGACTGGACCATGCACTCGTTCATCGACCAGACCGTAACCGAGATCCGCTCCCGGGTGGGCACGGATCGGGTACTCTGCGCCCTGTCCGGCGGGGTGGACTCGTCGGTGGTCGCGGCCCTGGTGCACCGGGCCATCGGCGACCAGTTGACCTGCATCCATGTGAACAACGGCCTCATGCGCACCGGCGAGTCGGCCAGCGTACTCCGCTTCTTCCGCGAGAAGACCAGCCTGAACGTGATCGACGTGGATGCCACCGACTTCTTCCTCACGGCCCTGGCCGGGGTCGCCGACCCGGAGGAAAAACGCAAGCGCATCGGCTACGGCTTCATCGAGATCTTCGAGGCCGAGGCGAACAAGATTGGCACGGTCCGCTACCTGGCCCAGGGCACGCTCTACCCGGACGTGATCGAGTCGGTGGTGTTCCGCGGCAAGGCGCCGATCAAGTCACACCACAACGTCGGCGGCCTGCCCGAGCGCATGCAGCTCGACCTGATCGAGCCGCTGCGCGAGCTGTTCAAGGACGAGGTGCGTGAACTCGGCCTGGAACTCGGCCTGCCCGAGGAGGCCATCTTCCGCCAGCCCTTCCCCGGGCCGGGACTGGGCATCCGCATCATGGGCGAGGTCACTGCCGAGCGGCTGCGCATCCTTCGCCAGGCGGACGTGATCGTGCTCGAGGAGATGAAGGATTCCGGCTGGTACCGCAAGGTCTGGCAGTCGTTCGCGGTGCTCCTGCCGATCCAGACGGTGGGCGTCATGGGTGACGGCCGCACCTACGAGCACGTCATCGCCCTGCGCGCGGTGGACAGCCGCGACGCCATGACCGCGGACTGGTCGCGCCTGCCCTACGACCTGCTCGGCCGCATCTCCAACCGCATCATCAACGAGGTGCGCGGCGTCAACCGGGTGGTCTACGACATCTCCTCCAAGCCGCCGGCAACCATCGAGTGGGAATGATCGACCGGGACGGCTCGCCGTTCAGTCAGCAGAAGCGCTGCGGCATGCTGCGCACGGCCATCTACGTCGATGCCGAAAACATCAAGATGAGCGGCGGCTTCGGCATGCGCTACGACGTCCTCGTCGGCCTGGCCAACAGTCCGGACTCGGTGATGCTGCGCGCCAACTGCTACCTGGCCGAGGACACGGAACGCACCGTGCGTGATTCCGAGTACCGGCAGAAGGTGCACAGCTACCACAACATCCTGCGCCAGTGCGGCTTCAAGGTCATCAAGAAGACGGTTCGCCGCTTCCAGGACGAGGACGGCAACATCACCACCAAGGCCAACGCCGACATGGACCTGGCCATCGACGCCCTGCTGCAGGCGCGCAACCTGGACCGCATCATCCTGCTCACCGGCGACGGTGATTTCCTCCGCCTGGTGGTCGCCCTGCAGAACATCGGCTGCCGGGTGGAGGTGATCGGTTTTCACAATGTCAGCAAAGAGTTGCGCGAGGGCGCCGACGCCTACATCTCCGGCTTCCTGGTGCCCGGCCTGCTGCCCATCGTCGGCGCCCAGGGCGACACCGCGGACCAGTGGCAGCGCGGCACGGTGGCCAATTACAACCCAGACCGGGGGTTCGGCTTCTTTCGCTACTACCGCCTGACCGACAACGTGCTCTCTTCGGACACGGTGTTCTTCCATCTGTCCAAATCCACCCTGCCCTCGGACCACTTCTTCCAGGAACCCCACCGCATCTTCGAGTTCCGCGTGGTCGAGAACCCGACCAACAGCAACCGCTCCGAGGCCTGGGAGATTCGCCTGCTCAAGGAGGGCTGAACACGTCATGGCGGACCGCGAACCCCTGCTGCTGGCTGCCGATATCGGCGCGACCAAGACCGCGCTCGGGCTCTTTGCCCCGGCCGGCCGGCCGCTCGCCCAACAGACCGTGCACAACAGCGGCTTTGCCAGCTTCGACGACCTGCTGGCCGCCTTCCTGGCGGAGCAGGCGGCCGTGGTCGACTGTGCCTGCATCGGCGTGGCCGGGCCGGTGATCGACCAGGCGGTGACCATGACCAACCTCGCCTGGTCGCTCGACGCCGGCCAACTTGTCTCCCGGCACGGCCTGCGGCGGGTGTGGCTGATCAACGACCTGGTGGCCACGGCCCTGGGCGCGGTCCAGCTGGGACCGGCCGACCTGTACCCGCTCAACGCCGGCACCCCCCGGCCGGGCGCGGTCATGGCCGTGCTCGCGCCCGGCAGCGGCCTGGGCGAGGCCTTCCTCGTGCCCGGCGAGGACGGCTGGCAGCCGTACCCGTCCGAGGGCGGCCACGCCAGTTTCGCCCCCCGCAATCGCGAGCAGCTGGACCTGCTCGCCCACCTGCTCGCCCTCCAGGACCACGTGGCGGTGGAGCAGGTCTGCTCGGGCCTGGCCATCCCCGAGCTGTTCGACTTCCTGGCCGACCGCATCGCTCCGCCCGCCTGGCTGCTGGATGAACTGGCCGCGACCGCTGACCGGACACCGGTGATCGTCCGCGCCGCCCTGGCCTCCCTCGAGGGGGGGCCCGCCTGCGAGACCGCGGTCCGTGCCCTGCGGCTGTTTGCCGACATCCTCGCCGACGAGGCCGCCAACCTGGTGCTCAAGACCATGGCCCTGGGCGGGCTGTTCATCGGCGGCGGCCTGGCGCCGCGGTTGCTCCCCTTTCTCGCCGCGCCCTCCTTCCTGGCCATGTTCGCCCGCGGCGGCTACCGGGACTGGCTGAGAGCCGTGCCCATCCAGGTGGTGCGCAACCCGCAGGCGGCGCTCCTCGGGGCGGCGGCCTACGGACGCAGCCGCTGCCGGCCCTGAACCCCCGCCGCCGCCCGCCACCCCCCCCCGAAGCGCATGCACCAGGACACCCCGACTCCCCAGGCCGCGATCGAGCGGTCGGCCCTGTTCGTGGCCACCCTCACCTCGTTCATGGGGCCGTTCATGATCTCGGCGGTGAACGTCGCCCTGCCCTCCATCCAGCAGGACCTGGGGTTGGACGCGGTCCAGCTGAGCTGGGTGGCCACCGCCTACCTGGTGGCCGTGGCCGTGGGGCTGATCCCGTCGGGTCGGATCGCCGACATCCACGGCCGCAAGCGGGTGTTCACCACCGGCCTCGTGGTCTACACCCTGAGCGCCATTGCCGCGGCCTTCGTCACCACCGGTTTCGCCCTGATCGCCCTGCGCTCGGTGCAGGGGT
>JAGODN010000114.1 GCA_017998195.1 Desulfobulbus sp.
CGACTGCGTCACCCGGGTGGAACGCTCGCGCCGCTACCTGGTGCCCGAAGGCGAAGACCTGGACACCTTCATCGCCCGCCACCACGACCGCATGACCGAGTGCCCCTACCCGGCACCGCTCACCACCTTCGAGACCGGCATCATCCCGGAGCCGGTCTACGAGGTGGACCTCAAAGCCAAGGGGCCGGACGGCCTGCTGGACATCCCCGGCACGAGCATGGACGAGTGGGACCGGGAGCTGTACTACGACTATTTCGTCAAGCGCTGCGGCCGCAATCCGACCATCGTCGAGATCATGGACCTGAACAACGCCAACTCCGAGCACTCGCGCCACGGCTTTTTCCGCGGCCGCCAGGTGATCGACGGCGAAGCGTACGAAAAAACTCTGTTCCAGGTGGTCACCGACACCCTCGCCGCCAACCCCAAGGGCAGCCTGGTGGCCTTCAAGGACAACTCGAGCGTGATCCGCGGGGCCGAGCTGACCACGCTCCTGCCCACCGAGCCGGGCGCACCCTCGCCGCTTGTCGAGCGCAGGGTCACCTACCATCCGCTGCTCACCGCCGAGACGCACAACTTCCCCACCGGCGTGGCCCCCTTCCCCGGCGCCGAGACCGGCACCGGCGGCCGCATCCGCGACGTCCAGGGCACCGGCCGGGGCGGCCTGGTCATGGCCGGCACGGCCGGCTACTGCGTGGCCAACCTGCACATTCCCGACTACCCGCTCGAGTGGGAGAACAGCTACGCCTGCCCGGACACGCTGGCGCCGGCGCTGGAGATCGAGATCGAGGCGAGCAACGGCGCCTCGGACTACGGCAACAAGTTCGGCGAGCCGCTCATCCAGGGCTTCACCCGCAGCTTCGATCTGCGCCTGGAGTCCGGCGAGCGCTGGGGCTTCCTCAAGCCGATCATGTTCACCGGCGGCATCGGCCAGATCGACGACCGCCACACTGAAAAGAAAGAGGCGGTGAAGGGCATGCTCATCGTCCAGGTGGGCGGCCCGGCCTACCGGGTCGGCTTCGGCGGCGGCGCGGCCTCGTCCATGCTCCAGGGTGAGAACGAATCCGCGCTCGACTTCAACGCGGTCCAGCGCGGCGACGCCGAGATGGAGCAGAAGATGAACCGGGTGATCCGCGCCTGCAACGAGATGGGGGGTTCAAGCCTCATCGACGTGATCCACGACCAGGGCGCGGGCGGCCCGGCCAACGTGCTCAAGGAACTGGTCGAGCATGCCGGCGGCCGGGTGGAGATCCGCAACATCCGTGTCGGCGACCCGACCATGTCCGTGCTCGAGATCTACGTGGCCGAGTACCAGGAGCGGGTGGGCCTGCTCATCAGCCCGGAGAACATCGCCCGCTTCCAGGCCATCTGCGATCGCGAGAAGGTGGCCTGCGAGGTCTTGGGCGAGGTCACCGGCGACCTGCGTTTCGTGGTCCATGACAATCTGGACGGCTCCACCCCGGTGGACATCGACATCCCGGCCCTGCTCGGCAACATCCCGCAGAAGACCTTCACCGACAGACGGGTTGTCCCGGCCCTGTCCGCCTTTGTCCCGCCCAAGGATCTCGGCGTGCGCGACGCCCTGCACCGGGTGCTGCGCCTCGTGTCGGTTGGCTCCAAGCGCTTCCTCACCAGCAAGGTGGACCGGGCGGTCACCGGCCTGATCGCCCAGCAGCAGTGCTGCGGCCCGCTGCAGCTGACCGTGGGCGACGTGGCCGTGGTGGCGCAGAGCCATTTCGGGTTCACCGGCATCGCCACCGCCATCGGCGAGCAGCCGATCAAGATGCTCGTCGACCCGGCGGCCGGGGCGCGCATGGCCGTGGGCGAGGCCCTGACCAACCTGGTGTGGGCGCGCATCGACGACCTCGACCAGGTCAAATGCTCGGCCAACTGGATGTGGGCGCCCAAGCTCGAAGGCGAGGGCGCGGCCCTGCGCGACGCGGCCGAGGCCATGGCCGCGGCCATGATCGCGCTCGGCGTGGCCGTGGACGGCGGCAAGGACAGCCTGAGCATGGCCACCCGGGTGGGCGAGGAGGTGGTCAAGTCGCCGCGCCAGCTGGTGGTTTCCCTGTACGCGGCCATGGACGACATCCGCCGGAAGCTCACCCCGGACCTCAAGGAGGCGGACTCGGTGCTCTTGTTCCTCGATCTCTCCGGCGGCAAGTCCCGGCTGGGCGGCAGCGCGCTCGCCCAGACCTGCGGGGCCATCGGCAACGAGGCGCCGGACATGGACGACCCGGCGCTGGTGCGGCGGGCCTTCGTCGCCGTGCAGCGGCTGATCGACGCGGGCCTGATCCTCTCCGGCCACGACCGCAGCGACGGCGGCCTGATCACCACCGTGCTCGAGATGGCCTTTGCCGGCAACCGCGGCCTCAACCTGGCCCTGAACGGCCCGGCCACCGCGCTCGAGGCCCTGTTCGCCGAGGAACTCGGGCTGGTGCTCGAGTGCCGCTGGAACCTGCTCGCCGAGGTGAAGCAGCAGCTCGACCAGGCCGAGGTGCCCTCGGTGGTGCTCGGCACGAGCACCGAGCGCCAGGCCGTGGCCATCCAGTACAACGGCGACTCGGTGCTCGACGACTCGCTCGTGCTGCTTCGCCAGTGGTGGGAGGAGACCAGCTACCAGCTGGAGCGACTGCAGATGAACCCGGACTGCGCGGACGAGGAAAAATTCGCCATCCTCGACCGCAAGGGCCCGGGCTACCACCTGAGCTTCCCGCCGCGGCCGACCGCGGCTGCGATCCTCGCGAAAACGGACAAGCCGCGGGTGGCCATCCTCCGCGACGAGGGCTCCAACTCGGACCGGGAGATGGCGGCCGCCTTCCACAGCGCCGGTTTCGAGCCCTGGGACCTGACCATGACCGACCTGCTCGACGGCCGCATCGCCCTGTCCGGGTTCCGCGGCCTGGCAGCGGTGGGCGGCTTCTCCTACGCCGACGTGCCCGAGAGCGCCAAGGGCTGGGCCGCCACCATCCGCTTCAACGAGCGGCTGCAGGAGCAGTTCCGCGCCTTCTACGAGCGGCCGGACACCTTCACCCTGGGCATCTGCAACGGCTGTCAGCTGTTCGGCCTGCTCGGCTGGGTGCCGTGGACCGGCATCGAGGCGGAGCGCCAGCCGCGCTTCGTCCGCAATCGCAGCGGCCGCTTCGAGTCGCGCTGGAGCACGGTGCGGGTACTGTCGAGCAAGGCGATCATGCTCCAGGGCATGGAGGACCTGGTGTTCGGCATCCACGTCGACCACGGCGAGGGGCTGCTCCACTTCCCGGACGAGGCCATCCGGGAGCGGGTGTGGGGCGAGCGCATGGCCGCGCTGGTCTACGTGGACGACGACGGCCAACCCACCGAGACCTATCCGTTCAACCCCAACGGTTCGCCCGGCGGCCTCACCGGCCTGTGCTCGCCCGACGGCCGCCACCTGGCGATGATGCCCCACCCGGAGCGGACCTTCCTCCCCTGGCAGTGCCACTGGCTGCCCGCGGCCATGCACCACCTGCCGGTGAGCCCCTGGCTGCGGATGTTCCAGAACGCCTACGAGTGGTGCACCCGGTAACACGGCAACGGGCCGCCGGTTCCTTCGGCGGCCCGTTTTTTCTCCCATCCCTGTTCTCCCGGAGGGCGCATGGGCTCAGATGCTGGTCACGAAACGCAGTCCATCCCGCTCTTTCTCCACGGCCTCGACTCCTCCATCGAGGGCACCAAGGCGCAGTGGTTCCGGCGCCACTTTCCCGGGGTGCGCCTGCAGAACTACACGGGCGACCTGGACGAGCGGCTCGCCCAGCTGGAAGCGCAGGTGGCCGGGCTGGAGCGGCTGGTGCTGGTGGGCTCGAGCTTCGGCGGGCTGATGGCCGCCTGCTTCGCCCTGCGCTCTCCCGAACGGTGCCGGCGGCTGGTGCTGCTCGCCCCGGCCCTCAACTTCGTTGACTTCCACCCGCCGGCCGCGCCCATCGCCGTGCCCACGCTGGTGGTCACGGGCGCGCACGACACCGTCTGCCCGCCGGCGCTGATCCTGCCGCTCGCCCGGGCCAGCTTCGCCGATCTCACGGTGCGGCTCGAGGACGACGACCACATGCTCCACCGCACCTTCCCCTCCCTCGACTGGCCGCAGCTGCTCACCTGAGCACCGGCAGCGTCCCGGTCTCCTCCTGCGGCCCCCTGTTCTGGCGGTTGGCCAGCAATTGGCTGGCCGCCACCAGCCGGTACAGTTCGGCCCGCTCCCCCTCGGGGTCCGCACCCCGGCCGGAACGGGCCAGTTCCAGGCACTGCTCCCAGTTGAAGGTGCCGAGATGGGGCGAATCGGTGAGCAGCAGACCGTAGCCGGCCACGGCGGCGGCAAAGCGGAAGTCCACACTGTTCCGCGCGCTGTCACTGTCGACCACCGGCAGGCTCATCCCGGTGGAGGCAGCCGCGCCCTGGGGCTTGTAGCGCAGCTTGACGGTCAGCAGCTCCGTCGAACCGCCGCCCGGTTCCGCTGCCGGTTGCCGGTACCTGAGCGGGTCCAACCGGGGCACAGCGGCATGGCCGGCCGGGATCAGCTCGTACAGGGCGCTCACCCGGTGACCGACGCCGACCTCGCCTGCATCCTTGGTATCATCAGCAAAATCCTCGTCCGCCAGGACCCGGTTTTCGTAACCAATCAGCCGGTAGGCCCCCACCCGGGCCGGGTTGAACTCGACCTGGATCTTGACGTCATTGGCCAGGGTGAACAGGGTGCCGCTCATCTCCCTGACCAGCACCCTGTTGGCCTCGAGCAGACTGTCGATGTAGGCGTAGTTGCCGTTGCCTTTGTCGGCCAGCAGTTCCATGGTATCATCGCGATAATTGCCCCGACCGAAGCCGAGCACAGTCAGGTAGACGCCGTGCCGGCGCTCCTGTTCGATCAGCTGCTGCAACTCGTCCCGGCTGGTCACGCCGACGTTGAAATCGCCGTCCGAGGCGAGGATGACCCGGTTGGTGGCGCCGGGCAGGAAACTCTGCCGGGCCAGTTCGTAGGCGGTGCGGATGCCGCTGGAGCCATGGGTCGAACCGCCCGCCTGCAGGCTGTCGATGGCGGCGAGGATACGCTCCTGTTGGTTGCCGGCGGTGGGCGGCAGCACCACCCGGTCCGTGCCGGCATAAACGACCAGGGCCACCCGGTCGCGTTCGCCCAGTTGCCGCACCAGCAGCGCCAGGGCCTGCTGCAAGAGCGGCAGCTTGTTCGCGTCCCGCATCGAGCCGGAGACATCGACGAGAAAGACCAGGTTCGCCGGCGGCAGTTCTTCCCGGGCGAGATCGCGGGCCGCCAGGCCGATGCGCACCAGCCGGTAGTCGCGGTGGAAAGGGCTGGGGCCCACCTCGGCGCTCAGGGCGAGCGGTTCGCTGCCCAGCGGCCGGGGATAGTCATAGGCAAAGGCGTTGACCATCTCCTCGATGCGCACCGCGCCCGCGGGCGGCAGGCTGCCGTTCCGGACAAAGCGGCGGACATTGGCGTAGCCGGCGGTGTCCACGTCGATGCTGAAGGTGGACAGGGGATCGCGGGCCGCGTTGACGAACCCGGTTTCCTGCCGGAGGTCGTAGGATTCCCGGTTCCAGGCCGGCGGTGCGGCCGGGGCCAGCAGGGCCGGACGGATGGCCTGCTGGTCGGTTGCGGTGCCGTGGACCAGGGACTTGGTTCGGGTTTCCCGGGCCGCTGTAACCCCGCCTATGACCGCACCGGTCGGCGAGGCGGGCAGGGCTTCCCGGGTCATGCTCGTCTGTGCCGGTGGCGCCTGCCCGGCCGGTTCCGAAGTAATGCCGGCATCCTCAACCGTTCCGGGCCGGGTGTCCTTTTTCTCCGCCTTCGGCCCGGGTGACGAGCAGCCGGCCAGCAGGGCGAGGAACAGCAGCGCAACCATCGCAATCCGTTTCATAACGCAGCTCCTTGCATGGGTTTTCAGGGGACGGGGCCGTGGGTCGGGGTCGATCCGCTGCCCCTGTTGTTCCCTTGGACGGCCTGCGGCAAACATTGTGTCGCCTGAAAAAATGGAAAACGTCCCGCCGCACCCAGTCTCCCCTTCGCCGGTCGGTGCCGGTCCGGAACTTCCCTGGCAGCAGCGGGCACTGGAGCACTGGGAGCTGATCAACCGGCTGGCCGGCCGCCGCTTTCCCGGGAGCGCGCTGGCCGAGGAGGCGGCCCTGTTCGTGCTGAACAGACTGGCCGCGGACGACTGGCGCCGGTTGCGGGCTTTCACCGGGGATTCGACCCTGGCCACCTACATCGCGGCCCTGAGCTTCAGGCTGCTGGAGGATTTCGCCCGCGCCCGCTTCGGCCGGAGCACACCGCCGCTGTGGGTCCGCCGGCTGGGCGGCATCTGGCTGACCCTGTTTCGCCTCCTCTGCCTGGAACGCTTTACCCCGGACGAGGCGGTGGCCCTCGTGCACCAGCAGCAGGCCGGCGACCCCCGCCAGATCGAACGGGCCGCCTACCAACTGCTGGGCGAGATTCCGTCCTGCGGCGAACACCGCGGCGACGCGCCGGGGGGAGGGGCTGAAACTGACCTTCGGGTCGGGGACGAGGCGGACTGCCCGGAACAGGAACAGCGGTTGACCGAGGGGGAGCGCGAGCAGCTGTTCGCCACCCTGGGCCGGGTCGTGTTCGACGAGGCCGTCGCCGATTCTGGCTCGCGCCTGCTCGCCCGGGTCGTGGCGGCCAACATCGAGCTGGCGCCGCGGGAACGGCTGCTGCTCAAACTCTGCTTTCGGGACGGGGTGGCGGTGACCGAGGCGGGCAGGATGCTCGGCTGGAACCGGTTCCAGGTGCACGGCCGCTTGCGGCGGCTGCTCGAACGGTTGCGGCGGGAGTTGGCCCGGGTTGGCCTGGAGGAGGAACTGCGGTTACTCTTGTGAACGCACCGACACGTCCTTAGGCCCGAACCGTCCAACAAGAGACACGGCAAACGCCCCTGCGGGCGGAGAACCATCATGGCGAAACAGAAAGCATTCGACAAGACGAGGGCGGCCCGGCGGCGGCTGGCCCTGCTCGCACTGAGCGGCGATCAGCCCGCACCGGCCACCCCCTGCCCGGAACCAACCGAGTTGGCCGAGCTGGTCGAAGGGCGGCTGGAACCCACGCGGGTCGAGGCCTGCCTGGCCCACCTGGCCGGCTGCGACCAGTGCTGTGCACTGTGGCTGCGGCTGGACCGGCACAGGCAGGAACAGGCGGCCCCGGGACGGCGGGGGCGACTGCTCCGCCTGGTCGGCCGGCCGCGGGCGCTCACGGCGGCCGGATCGCTCCTGGCCGCGGCGGCCGGTGTCGCCCTGGTGCTCACCCTCACCCTGCAGGCGGATCGCACCACCCTCACCCGTCAGCCGGAACAATCCGTGGAGAAGCAGAGCCGGGCAACACCTGGGGCGGACTCGGCCGTGCTGGCCAAATCCGGGGAGAACCCGGTCGCGGCTGTGCCGCCACCGGCGACAAGCGAACAAAAAACGTTCGCAAGGAAACGGCTGGAAACCGCATCGCCGCAAATGGCCGGATCAGCACAATCTCAGAGCCGGGCGGCAAAGGGGGAGGATGGGGCGGTGCGGGACCGGGTCGCCACCACCGAACCCGCCTCGCCTGCTGTGGAGGCGCAGCCCGCAGCAAGCAACGGCCAGGACCTGGAGAGCAACGAACAAGGGCGGTCGGCCTCCTCCCTGCCCAACACGACAGATGAACCGCCAGCCCCACCCTCCGGGCGGCTTCAGCCGGCTCGCCGGGCCAAAGCACCCCTGACCTTCAGTGGCTGGC
>JAGODN010000003.1 GCA_017998195.1 Desulfobulbus sp.
CGACAGGTCCAGGCTGTTTTCCGCAGCCTTGTCCAGGTCCACCTGGAGGACGATGTGCATGCCGCCCTGCAGGTCGAGGCCGAGTTTCAGGCCGGCCGGGGCCATGTATTTCTTCCACCAGTCGGGAAGCCCCGGGTTGAGGGACGGGAGCAGGGCCAGGGCGGAAAAGGCAAGCAGCAGTACGACGAGACCGATCTTGAGTTTCAAGCTGGAGTTCATGGATGAGTTCCTGTGCCTGTGCCAGGGGTGCGGCGGGAGAGGTGATTGTTGAACGAAATTTGCGATTATACGACGAAGCCCGGTTTGCTGCAATGCCACGATGGCTTTTTCTCAGCGAAAGGAGGAACGGGCGGGACGGAAGGATGGCCATTTGGGGCCGGGACGGCGGGTGACGATCAGGGCTTGCGGTTGATGGCGGCGGCCATGCAGGCCGCGCCGAAACCGTTGTCGATGTTGACCACGGCCAGCCCCGGCGAACAGCTGTTGAGCATGCCGAGCAGGGCTGACCAGCCGCCGGCGCCGGCACCGTAGCCGACGCTGGTCGGCACGGCGATAACCGGCGCCCCGGTCATGCCGGCCACCACCGAGGGCAGCGCGCCTTCCATGCCGGCAACGACGATGATCACCCGCCCTTGCTGCAGCAGGGCGGAATGGGCGAGAATGCGGTGGATGCCGGCCACCCCGGCATCGTAAACGGTTTCCACCGGGTGGCCGAACATGTGCAGGGTGATGCGCGCCTCCTCGGCCACCGGCAGGTCCGAGGTGCCGGCGGTGACGATGACCACCGTGCCGGAGGCGCGACCGACCGGAATGTGGCGGTCGTTGCCGGTGAGGATCCGGGCGGCGGGGTGGTAGGCGAGTCCGGCCAGGCGGGCGCGGACCGCGGCTGCCTTGTCCGCATCGACCCGGGTGGCGAGCACTACCGAATCGGTGCGCAGGAGGGCCGCGAGGATCTCGACCAGTTGGTCCGCGCTTTTGTTTTCGCCGAACACCGCCTCGGGGAGCCCGGTGCGCAGGGCGCGGTGATGGTCCAGGCGGGCGGAGGCGAGCACCTCCACCTCCAGGCGGCGCAGCCGGTCGACGGCCTCGGGGATTTGCATGCCGCCGTCACGCACCTGCCGGAGCAGAGCGGTCAAGGTCTGTTCATCCATGGGACAACCCTGTGAAAAATTTCCGGCCAATCTACCACCCGGCCGTCGGAGCGTAAACAGTTTACGGCCGCAGCCCCTTTTGTTAGAGTGGCCCACCGCGCCCAGACCCTGTGATGCCGCCGCTCGGCGAAGGAGCCTGCCCCATGGCCAACGACAACCTGCCCCCCTGGCTGAACGCTCTGCTGCGGGCCGAGTGCTACCCGCACCCGGCCCCGGATATCCGGCTCGTGCAGACGCATATCTCCTATGTGCTTCTTGCCGGTGACTACGTCTACAAGTTCAAGAAGCCGGTCAACTTCGGCTTTCTCGATTTTTCCGCTGCGGACAGGCGGCACCATTTCTGCGAGCAGGAACTCCTGCTCAACCGCCGTCTGTGTCCGGACCTCTATCTCGGCATGGTCGAGGTGACCGAGGAGAACGGCGGCTTCGCCCTGAACGGCGGCGGCCGGCCGGTGGAATGGGGTGTGCGCATGCGGCGCATGCCCGAGGAACGGATGATGGTCAACCTCATCCGCGCCGGCGGCCTGCTGGCGGATCACATCGACGCCCTGGTGGAGGTGCTCGCCGAATTCTACCGCCGGGCCGAGGGCGGGGAGAAGGTACGGCAATTCGGCAGCGCCGAAGCGGTGGCGGTCAACGTGCTCGAGAATTTCGAGCAGACCCGGCCTTTCCTCGGCCAGGGCGGCCTGGACCAGGCCCGGTTCGACCGGGTCGCCGCCGCGGCCCGGGACTTCCTCGAGCGGCGCGACCTGTTCCAACAGCGGATCGACGAAGGTCGTATCCGTGACTGTCACGGTGACCTCTACTCGGCCAACATCTGCCTGGCCGACAAGGTCTATATCTACGACTGCATTGAGTTCAACGAGCGGTTCCGCTTCAGCGACGTGGCCAGCGATGTGGCCTTTCTCGCCATGGACCTGGATTTCCACGGCCTGGACGCCCTGTCGCACCGTTTCATCGACCGCTTTGTCACCCGGACGAATGATCCGGGCCTGCTGACCATGCTCGATTTCTACAAGGGGTACCGCGCCTACGTGCGCGGCAAGATCGGCCTGTTCACGGCGGCCGATCCGGCGGTGGACGCCGGGGTGCGGGCCGCCTGCCTGGAGGACGCGGCCCGGTATTTCACCCTGGCGGAGCGGTATGCAGCCCGCTGAGACCTGTGGGCACGGGGCGGAGGGCGCCGGCAAAGCGGCGGTCGTCTTTTTCGGGATGATCGCTTCGGGCAAATCGACCCTTGGCCAGGCCTGGGCACAACAGCACCGGGCGCCGTACTACAACACCGATCGGGTGCGCAAGGAACTGGCTGGCCTGCAGCCGACGGAGCGGCGGCCGGAGGCGGCCGATGAGGGCATCTACGCCGCCGGGTTTACGGAGCGAACCTACCGGACCATGCTCGAGCGGGCGGCAGCGGATTTTTCCAGGGGTGCGGGGATGGTGGTCCTCGACGGCTCCTACAGCCGGCGATCAGACCGGGAGGCGGTGCGGCGCATGGCGGAGGGGTGCGGGGCGAGAAGCGTGTTCGTCCTCTGCGCCTGTTCCGAGCGGGAGGTGCAACGCCGGCTCGCCCTGCGCGCCCGGGATCACGACGCGGTTTCCGACGGGCGCTGGGAGATTTATCTGCGTCAGCAGGAGGTGTTCGAACGGCCGGATGCAGAGGAGCGGGACTGCCTGCGCATCGATACCGAACAGGAGGTCACGGTTCTTTTGGCCGCACTTGCAGGCCAACTCGGCCGTTGAGCGGAGAAATTCGGCCGGGTGGCCTTATTCCGGCTTCCCGCCCGGTTCTTCCCGGGAGACGGGCACCGAGCCTGCACCCGCGGCTTCCTCGTCGGTGTCGCGGTCTTCCGGGGCCTTGGTCATGAATTCGGGCAGCCATTTGCGCAGCCCGGTGGACGGCGGCTTGCCGGCCTGCAGCCGTTCAAGCAGGGCCTTGGCCTGACCGGACACGTTGGATTCGGGGTACATGGCCAACAGGTATTTCAGCCGGTGTTGCGCCTCCTCGTACTTTTCCGAACGCACATAGAAATCGGCGACAAAATACTCGTGGTTGGCGATGAAGTCCCTGGCGTCCTTGATCCGGCCCTTGGCTTCCTTGGAGTAGGGTGACTGCGGGTAGGCCTGGATGAGGCGGGTGAAGGACTTGATGGCCTCCTGGGCGCCGCTCGTATCCCGGTCGATGCGGTCACTGCGCATGAAGTCGCACATGCCGATCTGGAACAGGACATACGGCATGGCCTCGTTGGTGGGATGGCGTTCTTCGAACCCCTTGTACAGGGTCTTTGCCTCGGGATACTGCTTGTTGTAGTAGTGGGCATCGGCCGCCTTCAGTTCCGCCAGCATGGCCGGGGCGCTGAAAGGGTGCTCGTCGAGAATGGTGTTGAAGGCCTTGATGGCGGTGCTGTAGTCGCCGACATCATAGGCGTCCATCCCTTCGACGATGAGGGTCTCCGGAGCCTTGGATTTCGGTTCCTCATCCTCGCCGAACTTGAAACTGCTGAACATACCGTCGAAGGTCGAACAGCCAGGGAGCAGGGTCGCGATGAGCAGGAGGATCGCCAACAGGGTCGGCCTGCGGCGGCTTGCGGGGCGTTGCCGGGTCTGCCTCATGCGGGGCCTCACGATGGACTGCAGTTGAAGGGTTGGACCGGTGCCTGGCTGCCGAGATAATGTTCGGCGGAGAGTTCGGCGACAGCGCCTTCGCCGGCGGCGTTGATGATCTGGCGGAACCGTTTGCTGCGGATGTCGCCGGCGGCATAGACTCCGGGCAGGTTGGTGGCCATCTCCTCGTCGGTGACGACAAACCCGCCCGAGTCGGTGTGCAGTTCCGGAGGCAGCAGATCGCTGTTGGGCATCACCCCGATGAGGACAAAGATGCCGGTGACCTTGAGGGTCGATTCCTCGCCGCTGTTGTCGCGCAGGAGGAGTTCCGCCACGCCGCTCTTGTCGCCCCGGATTTCGGCTACCTGGGTGTTCCACAGGAAATCGATCCTGGGATTGCAGAAGGCCTTTTCCTGAAGGATCTTGGTCGCGCGCAGTTCGTCCCGGCGGTGGATCACCGTGACCCTGGTGGCGAACTTGGTCAGGTGCAACGCATCCTGGATGGCGGTGTTGCCGCCGCCGACCACGGCGATCTCCTGGTTGCGGTAGAAGGGACCGTCGCAGGTGGCGCAGTAGGAGACGCCGCGGCCGCTCAGTTCAAACTCGCCGGCAACCCCCAGCCTTCTCGGCCTGGCGCCGGTGCAGAGGATGATGGTGCTGGCGGTCAGGGATTCCCCGTTTTCCAGGGTGACGGTTTTGATCTCGCCGGCCAGGTCCAGCGATTTGATGACCGCGAACTTCTTTTCCAGGCCGAAGCGGTCGGCATGGGCGGTCATCTTGTCCATCAGGTCGAAGCCGGAAACCCCCTCGACGAAACCGGGAAAATTGTCCACCCAGTCCGTGACCAGCACCTGGCCACCGGTGGCCCCCTTTTCGACGAGCAGGGTCTTGAGCCGGCCGCGGGCCGCGTACAGCCCGGCCGTCAGGCCCGCGGGCCCGCCACCGACGATGATCAGTTGATACTGTGCCTGCAGCATGGCTCCGTGCGCGGAAAAAGAAAGCACGGCCGCACCACCGGGGCGCGACCGTGCCTGGCGGGAAAATCAGATGACTTTCTTGATCAGATCCTGCAACTGGGTCTTGCCCACGGCCCCGGTGATCTGGTCGACCACCTCACCGCCCTTGAAAAGGATGAGGGTGGGGATCGCCCGGATGCCGAATTTGCCGGGGGTGGCCGGGTTGTCGTCGACGTTCATCTTGGCGATGACCACCTTGCCCTCGAACTCTTCGGCAAGCTCGTCGATGACCGGCCCGATGGCCTTACAGGGACCGCACCAGGGAGCCCAGAAGTCCACCAGGCAGGGCGTGGCGCTGCCGACGATCTTGTTTTCGAATTCGCTGTCAGAGATATGCAGTACCTTGTCGCTTGCCATGGTTGTCTCCTTGTGCGTGTCCGCCGGGAAATCCTGTGCGAAAAATTTATGAATTCTGCGTGGTTAGATGCTGAATGACTGAATCAGCGGCCATTCTACCTTGCAGGGTGGTCGGTGACAAGAGAAAATTGAGCGCAGGCCCTGCCGGTCCGGGGAGAGAGCGGTGAGCGGTTGTTTTTGCTTTTGACATTCGCAACATCCACATGCTACCTTAGCAGGCTTTGTGCGACCCTGTTTCCGAACGACCCGCATCCCGCACACCGCACCGTTCTTCCCGATTCAGAGAGGCTTATGAACACCGACCAGTCCGCCCGTCTGTTCGCCCAGGCCAAGACCCTCATCCCTGGAGGCGTCAACTCGCCGGTCCGGGCCTGCCGTTCCGTCGGCTGTGACCCGCTGTTTGTCCGCAGGGCGGAGGGGTGCCTCATCACCGATGTGGACGGCAACGAATTCATCGATTTCGTCGGCTCCTGGGGGCCAATGATCCTCGGGCATGCCCATTCGCAGGTGGTGGCGGCGATCCGGCGCACCGCCGGCGAGGGCACCAGTTTCGGCGCACCGTCACCCCTGGAGGTGGAGTTGGCTGAGATGGTCTGCCGCGCGGTGCCCTCGATGGACAAGGTGCGGTTCGTCAGTTCCGGCACCGAGGCCACCATGAGTGCGGTTCGCCTGGCGCGGGGCTGCACCGGTCGCAAGGTCGTGGTCAAGTTCGACGGTTGCTATCACGGCCACGCCGACACCTTTCTCGTTCGCGCCGGGTCCGGGGTGATTACCCTCGGCATTCCCGGCAGCCCGGGCGTGCCTGAGGATATCGTCAAAAATACCCTGTCCATCCCCTACAACGACCCGCAGACGCTGGAGCGGACCCTGCGCGACGGGCGCCTGGACATCGCCTGCGTGATTGTCGAGCCGGTGGCCGGCAACATGGGCGTGGTCCCGCCGGCTGAGGGCTTCCTCCAGACCCTGCGCCAACTCACCCGGGAACTGGGCATCGTGCTCATCTTCGACGAGGTGATCACCGGTTTCCGGCTGGCGCTTGGCGGGGCCCAGGAACGGTTCGGCATTACCCCGGACCTGACCTGCCTGGGCAAGATCATCGGCGGCGGTCTGCCGGTGGGTGCCTATGGCGGCAGAGGCGACCTCATGGACCAGATCGCCCCGGACGGTCCGGTCTACCAGGCCGGAACCCTCTCCGGCAACCCGTTGGCCATGGCGGCCGGGCTGGCCATGCTCGAGGTGGTCAGCCGGCCCGGATTCTATGCCGAACTGGAGGCCAAGAGTGATTGGTTCGCCGGCGAAATGGCGGGAATCCTTGCCCGGACGGGCGTGCCCGCCGTGCTCAACCGGGTCGGGTCGATGATGACCTGCTTTTTTACCCGGGATCCGGTACACGATTACGAGTCGGCCATGCGGGCCGACACCGGCCGCTACGGGCGCTATTTCCGGGCCATGCGGGACGGCGGCGTCTGGATCGCCCCCTCCCAGTTCGAGGCAGCCTTCATCTCCGCTGCCCACGGTCGCGACCACCTGGAAAAGGCGCTGTCCGTGACTGAATCGTCATTCAAAAAACTGATGGTTTAGTTAAAAAAATATTGCGTTTGGCCGGGCTGCATGCTACCTGTAGCAGCAATTGTCCGGCCGGCCTGGAGCTCTGCATGATGTCTGAAGATCGAAGGGAAATGTTCCGGCAGTTGTCGATCTACAGCCATGTGGGCATGACCTTCGTCTTCTCCATCCTGGTGGGTTTCGGGATGGGCTGGCTGCTCGACAACAAGGTGTTCAACGGCCGGACGGCCCCGTACCTCACCTTCGTTTTTCTCGGTCTCGGAATTATCGCCGGGTTCAGGCAGCTCTGGGAACTGACCAGGACGATCAAGGATGACTGACAGGGTGCCATCGGGCCCATCCGACACCGAGAACGGGCCCGACCTGGTCCGCAGCGTCATGATCTTCAGCTGGCTGTTGACCCTCGCCCTGACGGCGGTCGGCTGGTACGTGTACGGCGGGGTCTTTGCCCGGTCCGTGCTGGCGGGCAGTTGTTTGGTCAACGGCAGTTTCCTGCTGCTGCGCTACGATGCCCGCCGGTTGACCCGACGCATAAGCAGCGCGGGCGAACAGCAGGACGCGGTCAGCCGGGCGGAAACCGTCCGGTTCTTCATTCATTTTTTCGCCAGGCTGGTTGTGCTGGGCCTGCTGCTGTTTGTTCTGGCCTCGAAGATGACCATCGATGTGATCGGTCTGACATTGGGGCTCGCCACGGTCATGTGCAGTATCGTCATCATCGGCTTGATCAGGAAGACAAGCCGGCTGCCGAGCAAAGTCTGAGGAGAAGGTAGGTCATGGAACATCCGATATTGTTTATTTCGTTGATTCTGCAAGGTCTGGGCCTGCCGGTGCCGCATACGCCCATCGGTCACACCCTCCTGGAAAAACTTTGCGCGCCGTACATGACCTATACCTGGATGGTCATGATCTTCCTCATCATCGTGCCCAAACTGACCATGGGCAAGTTGGAGATGAACCCGGGCAGCGGCCAGAATTTCTGGGAAGTGATGATCGGCGGCCTGATGGATTTCTTCACCGAAAACCTGGGGGAAAAGGGCGCGAAAATGCTCTTCCCGATGATGGCCACCTTCTTCTTCTACATCATCATCGCCAACATGATCGGGCTGATCCCGGGTTTCATGTCGCCCACCTCGAGCCTCAACATCACCCTGGCCATGACCCTGATCGTCTGGGTGACGCATCATGTGCTCGGGTTCAGGTATCATGGCCTGAAGTACTACAAGCATTTCATGGGGCCGAGCAAGGCGCTGGCGCCATTCATGTTCCTGCTAGAGCTGATCAGTAACTTCGCCCGCATGATCTCGCTCTCCATGCGTCTTTTCGGCAACATCCTCGCCAAGGAGGTTCTGCTGGGCGTCCTCTTCATGCTCGCCGGCGCCTTTTTCGCGCCCCTGCCGATCCTCTGCCTCGGCGTATTGGTGTCGGTGATCCAGGCGGTGGTTTTCGTCCTGCTCAGCCTGCTGTACTGTGCCGGGGCCATGGAACACGCCCACTAAGTCAATTTTATGGTTCCGTTCATCGGAGAAGAAGGCCAACTTCATAAAATCTATTACACGGAGGAACACAACAATGGACAAACTCACTCTCGGCCTGATCTGTATCGGCGCTGCCCTCAGCATCGGTCTGGCTGGATTCGGTGCCGGCATCGGCATGGGCAACGGTCTGCGTGGCGCCTGTGACGGCGTGGCCCGCAACCCGGAGGCCAAAGGCGCCATCACCACCACCATGATCCTTGGTATGGCTCTCTGCGAGTCCATCGCCATTTATGGTCTGGTCATCGCCTTCATCCTGCTCTACGCCAACCCCTTCAAGGCGGCGCTCGGTCTGTAAGCCGAAACAGGCAAGGTTGTACCAAGGGCTGCGGCAGATGCCGCAGCCCTTTTTTTATCCGATGACCACCTCTTGCCCGGGAACGAGCCTTGAGCTTCTCTCCTGCCTGGTGGTGCCGCAAGGCAAGAGCACAGCGGGCCTTCATCAGTTGCCCCGGGCAACAGGCCAAGCCCTTGCAAGAGGGGTCACCGGAGCCGGAATCAACCCAGCGGTTGATGCCAGCATGGCGCACACCAGTCCTCGCCCGGAGCCGATGAGGACGCAGTCCAATCCCTGCTGCAGGATAATGTATGAAAACGATGTATCTGGTAAGTCTGGGTTGCCCCAAAAACCTGGTGGATTCGGAAGTGATGCTCGCCGCCCTGGAACAACACGGCTACGCGGTGGTCGACGATCCCGAACAGGCCGACCTGCTGCTGGTGAACACCTGCGGTTTCATTCGTCCGGCGGTGGAGGAGGCCATCGATACCATCCTCGACCTGGCCCGCTACAAGGCAGGCGCACCCGGAAAGCGGCTGGTGGCCACGGGCTGCATGGTGCAGCGGTACGGAGCCGAACTGGCCGCGGAACTGCCCGAGGTGGATCTTTTCGTTGGCCTGGATGATTTCCCGGAGATCGGCCGGCTCCTGCAGACCGCTGCTGCCGGGGGACGGGTTGTGACCCGCCCCGGTGCGGCCAGCTACCTGATGGACCGCACCGCGCCGAGGCGGGTCTCGACTCCGCCCCACCGCTCCTACCTGAAAATCACCGAAGGCTGCGACAACCGCTGCTCCTACTGCATGATCCCGGCCATTCGCGGTCGATTGCGCAGTCGCCCCGTGGAGGACCTGGTGGCCGAAGCCCGGTCCCTCGAACGCTGCGGCGTCCGTGAACTGTCGCTCATCGCCCAGGATCTCACCGCCTATGGCAGGGATTTCGGTCGGCCTGACGCCCTGATGGATCTTCTCAAGAGCCTGCTCGACCAGACCGCCATCCCCTGGTTCAGGTTGCTCTATCTCTACCCGTCGACCGTGAGCGAGGCCTTACTGAAACTCATGGCCACCCGGTCGCGGATCCTGCCCTACCTGGACATCCCTTTCCAGCATGCGAGCGACCGGGTGCTGCACCGGATGAACCGCCATTATGGCCTGGCCACCCTGGACGAGTTGGTGGCGCGCATTCGCGGATTTTTGCCTGACTGCGCCATCCGGACGACCATGCTGGTCGGCTTCCCCGGTGAGACCGAGGCGGACGTGGAGCAACTGATCGAAGCCCTGCAACGCTGGCAGCTCGACCATGTGGGCGTGTTTCCCTATGAGGACGAGGAGGGCAGCGCCGCCTGCGAATTATCCGGCAAGATCGAAGAAGAGGAAAAGGTGGCTCGCTACCGACGGGTCATGGAGGCGCAGGCGGCCATCAGCCATAATCGGCTGGGCCGGTTCGTCGGCAGGACGGAACAGGTGCTGATCGAAGGGGTCAGCGGAGAAAGCGACCTGCTGCTGGAAGGGCGCACCCGCTTTCAGGCGCCGGATATTGACGGCTGTGTGCTGATTACCGCGGGCCAGGTGAATTCCGGCGACCTCGTGCCGGTGCGCATCACCGAGGCGCATGTGTACGACCTTGTGGGGGAGGTGATCGACGGCGAAGACGGCTCCGCACCGTGAGTGCAGAGCGGTTGGCAGCGGGTCAGATGGCCTCCCCGCGGTTCACCTGTTCGCGAAGATCCTTGCCCACCTTGAAGAACGGCAGTTTTTTCGGTTTGACCTTGATTTTTTCCCCGGTTTTCGGGTTCCTGCCTGTATACGACTGATATTCCTTGACAACAAAACTGCCGAAGCCGCGGATTTCGATGGACTCGCCCCGGGCCAGCGCATCGCTCATCGTTTCGATGATCGTGTTGGTTATCGATGCGGCCTCTCGGAGAGGAATGTTCATTGCTTCGGCGAGCGCTTCGATCAGTTCGGATTTATTCATACTTCTCTTTCCTCCAGCATGTTGTGGGGGAGTGGCAGAAAAACGCATGGTTACCGCCCGAAACCCGCCGCGGTTGGTGGCGCGAGTCGCTCGACGAAGCCATTCCGCATTATGGAAAAAATTTAAGCAGGTATGTTTTTGATTGTAAAGGGAATTTTTCCGGAAAATATTTTTTTCAGGTCGTCGGTGGCGAGTATCCGGTATTTGCCGGGGGCCAGCCTGCCCAGCCGCAACTGACCGTAGGCCGTTCGTTTCAGGTGGATGACCCGATGGTTGATGGCCTGGAACATTTTGCGCACCTGCCGTTTCTTGCCCTCGTGGATGACCACCTCCACCAGGGTGCGCTGGCCCCGACGGTCCAGGATGCGGATGTCAGCCGGCCGGGTGCGCTGTCCGTCGATCTCCACCCCCATCTCCAGGCGTCGCAGTTCCTCCCGTGTCGGCGAGCCCATGACCAGAGCCTCATAGGTCTTGTTCACCTCGTACCGGGGATGGAGGATGAAATTCCCCAGTTCCCCGTCGTTGGTCATGAGCAGGGCCCCTTCCGTGTCAAGGTCGAGCCGACCCACGGGAAAGAGACGCTGGGGGAAGTCGGCGACCAGGTCGGCCACCACCGGCCGTCCCTGCGGGTCGGCCAGGGTGGTCACGTACCCGGCCGGTTTATTGACGAGAACGTATATCTTCTGCTCGAAATCGATTGGCTGGCCGTTGCAGGCAACCAGGTCCCGCGCCGGGTCGATCTTCAGGCCCATGGTCTGCACCACCTGGCCGTTGACCGTGACCCGGCCGCTGCGGATCAGTTCCTCCGCTCCGCGGCGGGAGGCGACGCCAGCCCTGGCAAGGATTTTCTGCAGTCGTTCGAGCATGTCGGTCCGTCGCGGGGGACGCGCTTGCAGGCGCAGTGGGTGGGAAACGACCAGACGGGCAGGTCAGCGGTAGCGTGCCGGCAGGATGCGGTCGATTCTGCCGTCCACCAGCTTTTTGGTTGCCGGGTCGACCTCGAGTACCTCCGTGTACCAGGGCTTCATCCGGCAGTCGAAGACAATGGGCGGTTCCAGGCCGACATGGAAACGGTGCAGGGTTTGCCTGCGACCGTGGATGTCTGCGGCCGGTTCGAAGCGGGTGAAGAAGGTCCAGAGAAACTCCTGCAGGGAGGCGGTGGCCTCGGCAGAGGAATCGACCAGCAGTACCACCGGCCAGGTGGCCACGCCCGGATGGTTGGCAAGGCGGCCCGGCAGATCCGGCGCCGATTCGTAGGACGGTCCCTCGACCACCAGGGTACCCGGCAGGTAGGCCACCGGCCGCGCACATTCCTCCGGCAGTGAACCGGTGAAGGTTTCCGGCAGGTCCCGATGCTTGGCCTGGCCCAGGCCGAGCATCATGGCCTTGGACCCCTTGTTGACCGAGGGACCGGTGTAATCAAGGGTATCCTGGGACACATTGGCGAACACGAACAGATCCCGGTCCCACTGGATGCGCTCGAGAATGTGCTGCCACAAGCGCGGGAAATGGGCCACGTCGATGCTGCCGTCGGTGATCAGCAGGAACTTGGTGAGTGACAGTTGGCCTTCGCCCAGGATGCGCAAGCCGGCGGCAAAGGCCTCGCGCGGGTAGCGATCGGTGACCCGGGCTGCGGCCAGGCAGTGGAACCCGGTCTCGCCGAAGGTTTTCAACTGGCACACCCCCTTCATGACCAGGGGGAACAGCGGCGATAGCAGGTCCTGAAGGAAATCGCCGATGAAATAATCCTCCTGCCTGGGCCGGCCCACCACCGTGGCGGGATAGATGGCGTCCTTGCGGTGGTAGAGGTGGGTGGTCTGGAAGACCGGGTAATCGTGCTGCAGCGAGTTGTAGCCGTAATGGTCGCCAAAAGGGCCTTCGGGCCGGCGCAGGTGCGGCGGCACCACCCCCTTGACCGCGAACTCGGCCTCGGCCACGAGGCGATGACCGCCCCTGGGGTCATCGGCCAGAGCCAGTTTGCTGCCCATGAGCAGGGAGGCAAGCAGTAACTCCGGGATGTTCTCGGGCAGCGGGGCGATGGCGGCCAGCATCAGTGCGGGCGGACCACCGATGTAAAGGGTCAGGGGCAGGGGCTGGTTCGTCTGTTCGGCGGCCCAGTAATGGTACCCGCCCCCCTTGTGGATCTGCCAGTGGATGCCGGTGGTGGTGTCGTCGAACCGCTGGACGCGGTACATGCCGAGATTGTGTCCCGAGCCGTCCGGGTGTTCGGTGTAGACCAGCGGCAGGGTGACGAAGGCGCCGCCGTCGGAGTGCCAGGAAGTGAGCATGGGCAGGGAACCGAGCCGCGCCGGTTGCTGGCAGCAGTCGAGCACGGGCGCCGTGCCGACCTGTTTGAGGCCGATGCGCATGCCCTCGGTGAAGAGCGAGCGGCGCCGCCACAGGCCGCCGAGGGTGGGCGGCAGGGCGTGTTCCACCAGGTCGACCAGGCCGCGGACAAAGTCCAGCGGCCGGCGGCCGAAGGCCATCTCCAGTCGCTGGTTGGTGCCGAACAGGTTGGTGACCACCGGGAAGGCCGAATCCTTGACCCGGGTGAACAGCAGGGCCGGACCGCCACGGGCGATCACCCGGCGGTGGATCTCGGCGATCTCCAGGTGGGGGTCCACCGGTTCGTCGATGGTCAGCAGTTGGTCGTTGCGACGGAGCAGTTCGAGATAGTCACGCAGGTTGACAAGTGCAGGCATGGGTGGGGTATCCGCCGAAGGCCGGGCCAACGGGTCAGTGATGGTGATGCTCCTCGCCGAGGAACAGGTTGTGGTATTCCTCGCCTGAGAGGTGGTTGCGCATGATCCCGGTGAGCAGGTCCACCACCTGGTGGATCTCCTCCTCGCGCATGCGCGGCGCCAGGGTGCCGAGCAGGCGATCCTGGCTGAACAGCCTGAGGAAGGTGACGAGGGACTGTTCGTCCGTGTTGCGGTCCAGGCCGAAAAGCATGGTGTACTCCGAAAGGGTGGGATCAGCCCGCGAGGACTCGCCACCACACCCTGCGGTTGCGCGGGCCGTCGTATTCGCAGAGGAAAATGCGCTGCCAGGTGCCGAGCCGCAACCGGCCCCGGTGCACGAGGACGGTTGCGGAGGAACCGGTGAGCAGGGTCATGAGGTGGGCCGGCGAGTTGCCCTCGGCATGCCGGTAGGGGTAGTCGCGGGGAACGATGCGTTCGATGGCGCCGAGCAGGTCGCGCCGAACGTCCGGGTCGGCCCCTTCGTTGATGGTAATCCCGGCGGTGGTGTGCGGGTTGTACAGAACCAGGACGCCTTCCGTGACCCCCGTCGCCGCCACCTCCTGCTCCACCCGGGCGGTGAGATCGATCATTTCATGTCGCCTGGTGGTGGCGACGGTGAACTCACCTGTCGGCATGGTCACCCGAAATCGAACGGTTCAGGGCTGCTGCAATTCCCACTGGCCATACTCGTTGCGGCAGGCGGTGCTGTAGGTGCGCTCCGGCCGACCGTCGATGATCGCTTCGATTTCCGCCCGTCTGCACACCCGGCGGCTCGAAGGTTCCTGGTAGGCGGGCTGCGGCGTGACCGTGTACTGGTTGCCGGTGTCCGGGTTCACCCAGGAGGAGCGCTGGTTGGAAACGCCCCGCTCGTACATGTGGTCGAGCTGCTGACGGTCGTATTTGTCCATTTCGCTGCCGACGATGTAGCCGAGCATGGTGCCGACCGCGGCGCCGATGAGGGTGCCGCCGGTGTTGTGGCCGATCGCCTGGCCGATGAGGGCGCCGGCCGCAGCCCCGCCGACCGCGCCGGTCTGCGCCCTGTTGGCGCAGGAGGCGAGCAGCAAGAGGAACAAAAGGGCCAGGACACTGACATATTTCATGATGATTCTCCT
The DNA here is from genome assembly GCA_017998195.1 of Desulfobulbus sp. Classification (GTDB taxonomy): domain Bacteria; phylum Desulfobacterota; class Desulfobulbia; order Desulfobulbales; family Desulfobulbaceae; genus Desulfobulbus. The sequence goes on from JAGODN010000003.1 coordinate 14,328, forward strand.
TGTGCGGATGCGGTTTGCTTGAGGGCTGCCGGCAGATCCTTGGCCGGCTGCACCCCCAGTGCTTTCAGTGCTTCGGTGCGGGCGATGATGTTGCCCTGGCCGGTGGCCAGGCGGTTTCTCGCGGTGTGCCAAGCCTGCTGAGCCTGGTTGAAACGGAGGCCGATCTCCTCGAACGCTTCGGCGAAGCCAACAAGTTTATCATAAAGATTCCCGGCTTGTTTGGCAATGGCTAAACCATTGCGGTTCTGCTCGTCCGTCCGCCAGAGGTGATGAATGGTGCGCAGAATGGCCAGCAGGGTGGAGGGGCCGGCCAGCACGACCTTGCGGTTCATGGCATGCACGAGAAGCTCGGGTTCCTGTTCCACGGCAAGCTGGAAGGCCCCCTCGACGGGGATGAACAGCAGGACGAAATCAAGCGAGCCAAAGCCGGTCAGCCGCTGGTACTGCTTGGACGAGAGCGAGGCGACATGTCGTTTGATCGAGTCGAGGTGCTGGCGGATGCAGGTTGCCCGCCCGGCTTCGTCCTCGGCCTGGTGAGCGTTGGCGAAGGCCTTGAGCGAGACCTTGGCATCGATGATGATGGTCCGGTTTTCCGGCAGGTAGACGAGCGCGTCCGGCTGATAGGCGGCGCCGTCTTCACCCTTGAGGTGCACCTGCACGGCGAATTCCCTGCCGCTGCGCAGCCCCGAGGCCTCGAGCAGCCGGGTGAGCACCATCTCGCCCCACAATCCCTGCAGTTTGCTCTTGCCACGCAGGGCCTCGGCCAGGTTGGCGGCCTCGCTGCTCACCTGCCGGTTGAGTTCCTTGAGGTGGTGGATTTCCCGGAGCATGGTCACCCGGTCCCGCGCCTCGCGGTCCTGGATGTCCTCGACCCGTCGCTTGAACTCGGTCAGCTGATCGTGAAAGGGCCTGAGCAGGGCGTTCAGGGTGGATTCGTGCCGCCGGTTGAGGGTCGCCTCCCTGTCGTTCATGATTTCCCCGGCCAGCAGCCGGAAATCCTGCTCGATCTGCCGGCGGGTCCGGTTCAGCAGCGTTTCCCGTTCCTCCACCTGCTGACGCATGACATTGCAGGCGGTCTGCAGGGAGGCGTTCTCGATGTCGATCTCCCGGCACTCCCTGGCCAGTTGGTTGCGCTCCTGGCGCAGCTGCTCGAGTTCCTCGCCGAGTTGACCGACTGCCTTTTCCGCCTGTTCGAGGCGCAGGGCGAGGACCAGCCGGTGCCGCTGGCCGCGGCCGAAGAGGATAAGCAGGGGCAGGGCGAGCGTCAGCACGCCCGCTCCCAGGCCGACGGCCAGGCTGAGGGGGTGGAGCTGGTCGAGAAGAGGGAGAAGATCGCTCACGCGGGGCGGCGGAGGCGGGTGGCCGGGCTATCGGCGGACCCGGAGGAGGCGGCGCAGTTCCTCGAGTTCTTCGAGAAGGTCGAGCGCCAGGGCGCAGCCCGGCAGGTTGACGCGAAGATCGTGCTGCAGCCGGACCGCGGTCTGCACCCGCTTGATGGCCACGCAGGTGAAGCGCCAGTCACCCGGGGAGAGACCTTCCGGGGTGAGGAGGCCCTCCTCGACCATCTCGTGGATGACCTCCGCGGGAACACCGCACAGCCGGCACAGGTCGGCCAGGGTGCAGCGGGTGTCTTCGTTCAGGATCACGCCCTGGAGATACATGGTCTGCTCGGTCATATCAGCGCCCCATCGCAGCGCGCGGGTTGAACGGCAATTTTTCCGCCATGGTCCGGTACAGTTGCCGCTGTTCTTCGGTTTTCGCCTCGGGCACGACGATCTGCAGGGTGACGATCTGGTCACCCTGATTTGCGCCGGCACACAGTCCCTTGCCCTTGAGGCGGAGCTTTTTGCCCCCCTGGGAGCCGGGTGGAATCTTCACCTGGACATCGCCGCCCAGGGTGGGCACGGTGAGCGTGGCGCCAAGCGCGGCCTCCCAGGGGGACACCGGCACGGTGAGGTGGATGTCGCGCTTATCGGCATGGAACAGCGGGTCCCGGGCGAAGGCGATCTCCAGGTAGAGATCACCGGCCGGGCTGCCGCCGTAACCCGGCATGCCCTGACCCTCCAGGCGGATGCGCTGGCCTTCGACGATGCCCTTGGGGATGGCCACATGCAGCCGGTGGGGGCTGGTGGTCACATGACCGGAGGGATCGACCACCGGCCGGGAGAGGGTGATGGTCTGGCGGGCGCCGTGATAGGCGTCGGCCAGCGGGATGACGATCTTGGCGTGCTGATCCTCGCCCCGCATGCGGAAGGTCTGCTGCCGACGGCCGGTGGCGTGGTCGTGGCCGAACAGTGATTCGAAGAAATCGCTGAACCCGCTGGCATCGCCACCGGTGTAGCCGGCGCCGCGGAATTCGAAGCCTGCGTCCCAGTTGGGCGGCGGTTCGAAATGATCGCCGTTGCGCCAGTTGGCGCCGAACTTGTCATAGGCGGCCCGTTTCTCCGGATCCTTCAGCACCTCGTAGGCCTCGCCGGCGTCCTTGAACCTGGCCTCGGCGTCCTTTTCCTTGCTGACGTCGGGGTGGTATTTCCGCGCCAGTTTGCGGTAGGCCTGCTTGATCTGATCCTGGGTGGCGTCGCGGCCGATCCCCAATATTTGATAATAATCCTTGTATTCCATGCTGTTGTCCGGGACACTGGAAATATGACCAACTAAGTGTTACAGTAAGATCAGTCAGTTAAAAAGCAAAGAAAAAAATGGCCCGCACGGCTTTGTGCTTGAAGACCAGCCGAGCTGTACTTATGGTACGCCGAATCATGAAGGAAAATCCCCCAGTCATTGTCCTCACCGGATTCCGCGCCACCGGCAAGACCTCGGTCGGCCGGTTGCTCGCCGCCCGTCTCGGGTACACCTTTGTCGATGCCGATGCCGTGCTCTGTGAACGACTGGGCGGCAGTGTGGCCGAGATCGTCGCCCGTTCCGGCTGGGCCAGTTTTCGCCAGGCGGAGCGGGAATTGCTGCGCGAATCGCGGGCCATGGCGCGGACCGTGCTCGCCACCGGCGGTGGCGCCATCGAGCATGCGGCGGAGTGGCGCGGGTTGCGGGATCACGCCCTGGTCGTCTGGCTCGAGGCCGACGAGGCGACCATCCGGCGGCGCATGGCGGGCGATGCGCAGACCGCGGCGCAGCGGCCTTCGCTCACCGGGGATGCACCGGCGGACGAAATCGCCGCGCTGCTCGCCCGGCGCACGCCCCTGTATGCGGCCGGTGCGGATATCCGCCTGAACACCGCCGGTCGCACGCCGGAACAACTGGTCGAAGAACTGGCCGAAACGGTCATGGTGAAACAGGCCGCCCGCCGCATGGGCGGCCCCGGGGCGCAGGAGCCATCGGCTGAGGCACTGCCGCGAGGGAGAGAGAGCATGGGCGAAGACACGAGCAGCGCCATCCGCTCGGTGTGGCTGGTGACGCGGGAGTACGAAGGGTTGGCCGGCGCCGGCGGTGTCAAGGATGTCTGCCGGCAACTGGCCGAGTCGCTCGTGGCGCACGCCGGGTGCGCGGTGCGGGTGGTGCTCCCCCGCTACGGTTTTGTCGATGCCGCCCACCTCGGCTTCACTGCCGTGGACCTCGGCGACGGGGGCGGACGCATCGGCGGACGGCGGTTCGACCACGTCTTCGAGATCGACATGCACTACGCCGGCGAAGAGCGGCGGGAGCGGGTCGCCTTCTGGCAGGTGACGATCAACGGGGTGCAGATATTCCTGGTGGAGGCGGACCGCTTCGCCACCAAGCGCGGCGTGTACACCTACACCGAGGAGGATGAGTTGGAGGTGGCCTGGCAGCGGGCCGGCGGCGGCCATTTCGACTACTTCGCCATGAACGTGCTGTTGCAGAAGGCCGCCCTGGACCTGATGATCCTGCTCGAGGAGCGGCCGGATGTGGTGCATTGCCACGACGGCCACGCGGCCATCCTGCCCGCGATGATGCGCGAGAATGCCGGCTGGCGCACCTATTTCCGGCGGACCGGGGCGGTGGTCACGGTCCACAATGCCGGCCAGGGCTACCATCAGGAGGTGGACGACCTGGAATTCGCCCGCGCCGTCACCGGCCTGCCGGAACGGCTGATCCTGTCCAGCCGGCTGGGCGGCAGTTTCGACCCCTTCCTGGCCGCCTCACCCTATGCGGTCCTGAACACGGTCAGCGAGAACTACGGCCGGGAATTGCAGGAGACGCCCGACGATGCCCGCACCGGCTGGCTCGGTCATGCGCTGCTCGACCGCGGGGTACACCTGGCCGGCATCACCAACGGCATCGATCCGGCCTCGTTCGACCCCTCCCGTCCGGAGCCGCTGGGGCTGGCCGCGGCCTTCGATGTCGGCCGGGGTGAGCTGGCCGGCAAGAGGGTCTGCAAAGAGGCCCTGCTGCGGCGGATCGGCGCCGGTGGGCCGTGGGAACGGGTCAAGCAGTTCGGCGCGCTCCCCGCCGAGGCGGACCCGCCACTGTTCACCTTCATCGGCCGACTGACCGCCCAGAAAGGGGTGGACATCCTCATCCGGGCCATTGGCGACCTGCTGCCCCTGGAACCCTCGGCGCGCTTTCTCGTCTTCGGTTCCGGCGCCCCGGAACTGGAACAGCAGCTGGAATCGCTGACCGCCTCGGATCTCGGCCTCGACCGGGTCTGTTTCCTGCGGGGATTCGCTCCGCTCCTGGCCAACAGCATTTACGCGGCGGGCGATTTTTTTCTCATCCCCTCCCGCTACGAGCCCTGCGGCCTGACCGACTACATCGCCCAGCTGCTCGGCAATCTGCCGATAGTCCACCGGGTCGGCGGGCTGGTCAAGGTCATTGACGGCGAGACCGGGTTTGCCTATGACGAGAACACGCCGGAGGCCCTGGCCCTGGCCATGGGCCGGGCGCTGACCACCTATGCGGACGACCCCGGGGCGATCGGCGCCATGCAGGTGGCCGCGGTCGAGCGCATTGCCCGACTGCACACCTGGGAAAAGGTGATGCATGATTATCTGCTCCTCTACCGCCAGGCGCGCAGACTGCACCCAATCGGCCGCTGAGCCCGGCGGCTGCTCCTCGCCGGTGCGCACCGGTGACTGGTTCGCCGGCCGCCGGGATCATTTCGTCCGTCAGGCGGTCGGCGATTTTTTTCACCTCGCCAGCCGCTTCAGCGAGCTCTACGCCGGTTGGCGCATTCGTCCCGCAGCCGCTGCGCCGTGCGGTGAAGACGCCTCGACGCGACTGCAGGAGCGGCTGGCGGCCATGGTGGGGACCGAACGGGACAACGGTCCGCTCTGGCGGTTGAAGGATCTCTGCCACCGCATCTGGCCGCAAGAGCGGCGGGCCGAGCATGTGCGCGGCGCTCTCGTGGACTGGCTGATCGGCTCGCTGTTCCACGAGGCGATGAAACTCAAGGAAGATCTCTACCTGCTCGCGGCCTACACGCCGGCCGCGGCCGCCCTCGGCGGCTTCACCGACCGGGATGCGGGACGTGCGGACCCGGCCATTGCGCGCCTGGTCGACATTCGTGCCATGGTCGGGCGCATTGCCGGCAACGTGGACGGGCAGATGGAGCGCATCGGCGTTCTGTTCGCGCAGACCACCATCCTGCTGCGCACGATGCTGCCCGAACTGGCCACCAACCCGCTGGTGCTCCGCCTGCTCCTGGAGATGGAGGAAGCGGTGGCGGAATTTTGGGGCGAGTCGCTGGAGGACCTGTTTGCCGATACCTTCGGCGGGAGTCCCGCGGTCGGTTTCTGCCTGATCGGGTCCAGCTACCTGCGGGGCCAGTGGTACCGGCAGGCGCTTACTGCCTACCGGCGGGCACTTGCCTGTGACCGGGCGTGTGCTGAGGCGATTGTCAGGGCGGCCCGCATCGAGGCGATTCTTCGGGAATTGCCCGGGCATCGGCTGCCGGTGCAGTGACACTCTGAAAACAATCTCAACGTAGAGACCAACGTAAACAAGGAGTAACAGGCATGACCATTAAAGTGGGAATTAACGGGTTCGGCAGGATCGGCAGGAACATCTTCAGGGCCCTGGCCAAGGATCCTGCCTTTGCCGACATCGAAATCGTGGGCATCAACGACCTGACCGATGTCAAGACCATCGCCCATCTGCTCAAGTACGATTCCATCATGGGGGTTTCACCGCAGGAGATCGCAGCCGGCGACAACGCCATCGTGGTCGACGGCAGAACCATTCCGATCACCAGCCATCGCAAGCCCAGCGAGATTCCCTGGGCCCAGGTCGGAGCCGAGTACGTGCTCGAATGCACCGGCCTGTTCACTGACATGGAATCGGCCAAGGCGCACATCGACGCCGGCGCGGCCAAGGTGATCATCTCCGCGCCTGCCAAGGGCGAGGTCAAGACCATCGTTATGGGTGTGAACGAGGAGGAATACGATCCGACCGAGCACCACGTGGTTTCCAACGCCTCGTGCACGACCAACTGTCTGGCGCCGGTGGCCCAGGTCATCCTTAACAACTTCGGTATCAAAAAAGGGTTGATGACCACCGTGCACGCCTACACCGGTGACCAGCGGCTGCTCGATTTTCCCCATTCGGACCTGCGCCGGGCGCGGGCCGCGGCCCTCTCCATGGTGCCGACCAAGACCGGCGCCGCCGCCGCCGTCGCCCTGGTCATACCGGAATTGAAGAACAAATTTGACGGACTGGCCGTGCGCGTGCCCACCCCGGACGTTTCCCTGGTCGACGTGGTCATCGAGGTGGAGCGCGAGACCACCGTGCCGGAGGTGAACAAGGCCCTGGCCGCGGCGGCCAACCGGTACCTGCGCTACACCGAAGAGCCGCTCGTTTCCATCGACTTCCAGGGCGACCCGCATTCCTCCATCGTCGACGGCCTGTGTACCCGGGTGCTCGGCACCTCGGTGAAGATCATGAGCTGGTATGACAACGAATGGGGCTATTCCAACCGCATGCTCGACCTGGTCCTGCACATGGAGGCGCACAAGCTGATCTGAGCGCAGGGTGCAGAGACACCAGGACGGACAGGCCCCGGGAGAGTACCCGGGCCTGTCCTGTTCGGCCCGCGACCATGGCACGAAAAAAAACCGGGTTGCTTCGGTCAGTCCCTGAAGCCAGGGGATGACCGGAGCAACCCGGTTTGTGTACACAGGCGCATCCGCCGGAAAAACCGGCGCGGGGCATGCTGACCGTCAGTCTTCGATGTATCCTTTCCCCTTGCAGGTCGGGCACTTCTGATCAGGGGTGCATACCTGACCATCTTCGTTCTTCCCCTGCCACTCGCTGCTGGTTTCGCACACGCCTTCGATAACTTTTTTCCCCATGCAGGTCGGGCAGACGGTTTGTTTTTTTTCCTGAGCCATGGCAACCTCCTGTTAGATTAGAAACCAAAAATAGGACAATGGGATCACTATAAATCAATATCTGAAAAAATCAACGAGTTCGGCGACAGCCCGATTGGTTTCAGGATGCGTGGCCGCAGTTCGGCAGGCGGTCGGCCGGACCGCCCGCGCGATGGCGCCAGCCGGACCACCGTCCGGACGAACTGCTCACGGTTTGTCCTTCCAGTCAGGCCGCAGGTGCAACTCGGTGAGCTGCTTGCGAGCGACCGAAGAGGGCGCATCGGTGAGCGGGCAGGTGGCCTTCTGGGTTTTGGGGAAGGCAATCACGTCGCGGATCGAGGCCGAGCCGGTGAGCAGCATCATCAGCCGGTCCACGCCGAAGGCGATGCCGCCGTGCGGCGGGGCCCCCAGTTCCAGGGCGCGGAGGAGAAAGCCGAACTTCTCCGGGGCCTCGTCGGCGTCGATGCCGAGTGCCTGGAACACCTGCTGCTGCATGGCCGGGCGGTGGCTGCGGATCGAGCCGCCGCCGATCTCGTTGCCGTTGAGCACGAGGTCGTAGGCGCGGCTCTTGACCGCCCCAGGGGCGGTGGCCAGCAACTCCAACTGGTCCTCCCGCGGGGCGGTGAACGGGTGGTGCACCGCGGTATAACGCTTGGCCTCGTCATCGTACTCGAGCAGGGGGAAGTCGGTCACCCAGAGGAAATTGTAGCTGCCCGCTTGGATCAGTCCGAGTCTCCGGGCCAATTCCAGGCGCAGTTCGGAGAGCACCTGGTGCACCACCCCGGCCCGGTCGGCGCCGAACAGGATCAGGTCGCCGGGGCGGGCGTCGAGGCCCGCGGCCATGGCCGCGATCTCCTCCGGGCTGAAGAACTTGGTGATCGGCGACTGCCACTCGTCCTCCTTGATCTTGATCCAGGCCATGCCGCGGGCACCGAAGCGGCCGGCGAATTCGGTCAGGTCGTCGAGGTCCTTGCGGGAGAAGCCGCCGCACCCCTTGGCATTGATCGCCTTGACCACCCCGCCCTTGTCGATGGCGGACTGGAACACCTTGAACCCGCAGCCCCGCAGGGTGTCGGTCAGGTCGACCAGCTCCAGGCCGAAGCGGGTGTCCGGCCGGTCGGTGCCGAAGCGGCGCATGGCCTCGTCGTAGGTCATCTGCGCGAACGGGGGCTGCAGGTCGATGCCCCGCACCGCCTTGAACAGGGAGGTGATCATGCCCTCGACCAGGGTGATGATCTCCGCCTCGGTGATGAAGCTGAGCTCCATGTCGATCTGGGTGAACTCGGGCTGGCGGTCGGCGCGCAGATCCTCGTCGCGGAAGCACTTGACGATCTGGTAGTAGCGGTCCATGCCCGCGACCATGAGAATCTGCTTGAACAATTGCGGCGACTGCGGCAGGGCGTAGAACTTGCCGGCATTGACCCGGCTCGGCACCAGGTAGTCCCGCGCCCCCTCGGGGGTGGAGCGGGTGAGCATGGGCGTCTCGATCTCGAGGAAATCGTGATCGTCCAGGTAACGGCGCACGGTCTGCAGGGCCCGGTGGCGGAGCACGAGGTTGCCGGCGATCTCCGGGCGACGCAGGTCGAGGTAACGGTACTGCAGGCGCAGGGTGTCGGAGACCTCGATGTCCTCGTCCAGGGGAAAGGGCGGAGTCTCGCTGGTATTGAGGATGCGCAGTTCCTGCACCAGCACCTCGATCTCGCCGGTCTGCAGCTTGGGGTTTTCCATGTCCGCGGGGCGGCGGGTGACCGTGCCGCGCACGGCGATGACCCATTCGCTGCGCAGCTGGTGGGCCTTGGCATGCACCGCCTCGTTGATCTCCGGGTTGAAGACCACCTGGGTGATGCCCCAGCGGTCGCGCAGGTCGATGAAGATAACCCCGCCATGGTCGCGGCGGCGGAGCACCCAGCCCATGAGGATGGTTTCCCGGTCGAGAAAATCAGGGCCGAGATCGTTGCAGGTGTGTGTGCGCCGCAGCGCCCCCATTGATTCCATGTCTGTTCTCCGATAGAAAAAAGGGCCGGCCAGCCGGCAGGCGGACCGGTCAGGGTCGTTCGTGTCCCGGCAGCGCGTCCGGCGGGCGGCTGTGGACGGGCGGTTGGGTGGTCAGGCGCGCAGCACGCGGAGGAGCCGTTGGCACTGCTCCGCCGCGCTGCCGGACAGATCCACCGGCCGCTGTTCCTGGCTGGCCATGTTCCGCAGGGTGCCTTGCTGTCGGGCCAGTTCGTCCGTGCCGACGATGAGGGTAAAGCGGGCGTTCTGGCGGTTGGCCTGCTTGAGCTGGGCCTTCAGGCTGCGGCTGCTGTAGTCCATGGCCGCCCGGACGCCTTCACGGCGCAGCAGGTGGGCGAGCAGGCTGCAGGGCGCTATCGTTTCCGGGCCGAGCGCGGCCAGGAAGATGTCCGCCCCGACAGCCGGCAGGCCGGCGTCGCCCTGCTGCTCGAGCAGCAGGGCGATGCGCTCCATGCCCATGGCAAAGCCGATGCCGGGCAGGGCCGGGCCGCCGAGCTGCTCGATCAGGCCGTCGTAGCGGCCGCCCGCACCCACCGCCGCCTGGGCGCCCAGGTCAGTGGTGAGGAACTCGAAGGTGGTGCGGGTGTAGTAATCGAGGCCGCGGACCATGAAGCGGTTGCGGCTAAAGCCGATGCCGAGACGGGTGAGCGCCTCCTCCACCTCGTGGAAATGGCGGTCGCAGTCCGGGCAGAGGGCTTCGAGTAGGGATGGGGCGTCCTGGGCCAGTTCCCGGCAGGTGGGCTTCTTGCAATCGAGGACACGCAGCGGGTTGGTGTGCGTGCGGCGCCGGCAGTCCTCGCACAGGCCCGTGCTGATCCTCTCCAGGTAA
>JAGODN010000115.1 GCA_017998195.1 Desulfobulbus sp.
ACGGCATCTTCGCCGGACTGGACAACAAAAAATACGATGCCATCGTCAGTTCCGTGTCCATCACCGAGGACCGGAAGAAGGCCATGGATTTCAGTGAGCCCTACTACACCGTGCGCCAGGCCCTGATCGTGCCCAAGGCCTCCACCGCCAAAAGCCTCGCCGACCTCAAGGGCCAGAAGGTGGGCGGGCAGATCGGCACCACCGGCTATTTCGCCATCAAGGCGGCCGAAGGGGTGGAGCCCAAGAGTTACGACGAGGTCGGCCTGGCCATGGAAGACCTGAATGTCGGCCGCATCGCCGCGGTGGTCTGCGACGACCCGGTGGCCGCCAACTACGCCCTGGACAAGTACAAGGACACCCTCAAGATCGCCATGGTGATCGAGACCGGCGAGGCCGAGCATTACGGGGTGGCGGTCCAGAAGGGCAACACCAAGACCCTGGAACTGATCAACAAGGGCATCCTCGCCGTCAAGGCCAAGGGGCTCGACAAGGAACTGATGCAGAAATGGATGGGGCAGTGATGTAGCCGCATCCTCGAGACGCCGGGCCGCAGGGCCCGGCTTTTTTTATCTGAGCGGGAACGCCCATGCAGGAACAGGAAGTTGCCAAAATCGAAGTCGGTGACGGCGCCGCCATCCCCACCCCCGATGACCGCGGGCTGGTGTCGGCCTGGTGGATCGCCCTGATCGGGGCCGTGGCCCTGCTCGTTCTCCTGCCGGTCATCAAGCCCGACCCGTACCTCAACATCCTCCGCTTCGTCCCTGACGGCATCCTCATCACCTTCCAGGTGACGGTGCTGTCCATCTCGCTGGCCATCGTCATTGGTCTGTTCACCGGCCTGGGGCGGATCTCCAGCAACCGGCTGATCAACCTCGTCGCCTCGCTCTACGTCGAGGTGGTGCGCGGCATCCCGCTGCTGGTCCAACTCTTCTACATCTACTACGCGCTCGGCCGGTTCGTGCGGGTGCCGGACCTGGTGGCGGCGGTCATCGCCATGGCTTTCTGTTACGGCGCCTACATGGGCGAGGTGTTCCGCGCCGGCATCAAGTCCATCGACCGCGGCCAGACCGAGGCGGCCCTGTCGCTTGGTTTCAACAACCGCCAGACCATGGCCTGGGTGATCCTGCCGCAGGCTTGGCGGACCATCCTGCCGCCGGTGGGCAACGAGTTCATCGCCCTGCTCAAGGACACCTCGCTGGTCTCCATCCTCGCCGTGGCCGACATCCTCCGGCGCGGCCGCGAGTACGCCTCGGAGAGCTTCAACTACTTCGAGACCTACACCATGATCGCGCTGATCTACCTGCTGATCACCCTCGTTCTCTCCAAGCTCATCAGCATCATGGAGCACCGCCTGAGCCACTATGAGCGCCGCTGACCCGATCATACGCCTGGACACCATCAACAAGTCCTTTGGCGCCTTCCGGGCGCTGACCAACGTCAGCCTGGAGATCGCCGCCGGCGAGAAGGTGGTCATCCTCGGTCCGTCCGGTTCCGGCAAGTCGACCCTGCTGCGCACCATCAACCGGCTGGAGACCATCGACTCGGGCACCATCGTGGTGGACGGCCACAACCTGTACGCTCCGGGCGAGGATATCAACCGCATCCGCATGGAAGTGGGCATGGTCTTCCAGAGTTTCAACCTGTTCCGCCACAAGACGGTGCTCGAAAACCTGACGCTCGCGCCGATCAGGCTCAAGCGGCTGGACCGGGCCCGGGCCGAGGCGATCGCCCTGGCCCTGCTCGACAAGGTGGGCATGCGCGACCGGGCCGGCCATTACCCGATCCAGTTGTCCGGCGGCCAGCAGCAGCGGGTGGCCATTGCCCGGGCCCTGGCCATGGAGCCCAAGATCATGCTCTTCGACGAGCCGACCTCGGCGCTCGACCCGGAGATGATCAACGAAGTGCTCGAGGTCATGGTCACCCTGGCCCGAGAGGGCATGACCATGGCCGTGGTCACCCACGAGATGGGCTTTGCCCGCGAGGTGGCCGACCGGGTGGTGTTCATGGACGGCGGCGCCATTGTCGAACAGGCCCCGCCGGCGACCTTTTTCACCAACCCGCGGAACCCGCGCACCCAGCTGTTCCTCAAACAGATCCTCTAGCGCCGCTTTGGCCCCAACCGTGCCTTCCGCGGAGTTCTCCATGCCGCCTGCCCTGCTCGATATCCACGAATACAACGGTCCCGGCTACCGGCCCCTGGTCGATTTCGACCACTGGCGGGTGGCGGTGCTCAACTTCAGCGCCGACCTGCTGCCGGAGCACCTGACCAGCATGCAGCGCCATAACGACACCGACGAGGTGTTCGTGCTGCTCGCGGGCCGCTGCATCCTGTTCACCGGCGAGGGCACGGACACGGTCACCCGCATCCACGCCGAGGACCTGCAGCCGAACCGGGTGTACAACGTCCGCCAGGGGGTCTGGCACACCCACACGCTCAGCCCGGACGCCCGTGTGCTGGTGGTCGAAAACCGGGACACCACCTACGACAACTCGCCGTTCACCCCGCTCACCGATCCGCAGATGGGGGAGATCGCCCGCCTGACCGGTGAACTCTGGGCGGAACCCGGCGAGTGAACCGTTGCCGCCGGGCGCTCCACCGGCCCGAGCCCGGGAAGATGCCCCTCTGTTTCGGCCGCCGGGCTGGTTGTCAAGCCGCCCCTGATCGTGTACACTTGCCGCCCAGCCACGGCCGTGGCTGCCGCCCGCGGCCTCCCTCGTTTTTCTCCGCCAGCAAGGTACCGGTATGAAAGCCTCCCTCAGTAAAAAGACCAAGTTCATCTTCATCACCGGCGGGGTGCTCTCCTCGCTCGGCAAGGGGCTTTCCGCCGCGTCCATCGGCTCGCTGCTCGAGGCGAGGGGCTTGACCGTCACCTTCCAGAAGCTCGACCCGTACATCAACGTCGACCCCGGCACCATGAACCCGTTCCAGCACGGCGAGGTCTACGTCACCAACGACGGCGCCGAGACCGACCTGGACATGGGCCATTACGAGCGGTTCACCAATGCGGTGATGGGTCAGAAGAACAACTACACCTCCGGCCGCATCTACTACTCGGTGATCATGAAGGAGCGCCGCGGCGAGTACCTGGGCGGCACGGTGCAGGTGATCCCGCACATCACCGACGAGATCAAGGAATCCATCCTCCAGCTGGACGGCTGCGCCGACGTGGCCCTGATCGAGATCGGCGGCACCGTGGGCGACATCGAGGGGCTGCCGTTCATCGAGGCGATCCGCCAGCTGCGCATCGACCTGGGCCGGGAATACACCCTGTTCATCCACCTGACCCTGGTCCCCTACATCAAGACCGCCGGCGAGGTGAAGACCAAGCCGACCCAGCATTCGGTCAAGGAACTGCTCGCCTCGGGCATCCAGCCGGACATCCTCATCTGCCGCACGGAAACCACCCTGACGGACGAGCTGAAGCGCAAGATCGCCCTGTTCTGCAACGTCGAGGCGGGTTCGGTGATCTCCGCCATCGATGTCGACTCCATCTACGAGCTGCCGCTCAAGTTCTACAGCGAGGGCATCGACGCCCGCATCCTGGAGAAGCTCGGCATCTGGACCGGGGCGCCGAACATCGAGCCCTGGGAGCAGCTGAACCGCAAGGTCAAGAACCCCAGGGGCACGGTGACCATCGGCATCACCGGCAAGTACGTGGATCTGAAAGAGTCCTACAAGAGCCTGCACGAGGCCCTGGTCCACGGCGGCATCGCCAACGACACCAGGGTGGCCCTGCAGTACATCAGCGCCGACAGCCTCGAGGACGGCCAGGACCTGGAAAAGCTCGACAACTGCGACGGCATCCTGGTGCCGGGCGGCTTCGGCAGCCGCGGCATGGAGGGCAAGATCCAGGCCGTGACCTATGCGCGCGAACGGGGGGTTCCGTTCTTCGGCATCTGCCTCGGCATGCAGCTGGCGGTGGTCGAGTTCGCTCGCAACATCGCTGGCATCGAAGGCGCCCACTCGGTCGAGTTCAACCCGGCCACCCCGCACCCGGTGATCTACCTGATGACCGAGTGGTTCGACTTCCGCAGCGGTCGCATCGAGCGCCGCGACGAGCAGTCGGACATGGGCGGCACCCTGCGGCTCGGCGCCTATCCCTGCACCCTCAAGCCCGGCACGCTGGCGGCCACGGCCTACGGCCAGGAAACCATCAGCGAGCGCCACCGCCACCGCTACGAGTTCAACAACGCCTACCGCGAACAGCTGGAGGCGGCGGGCCTGGTGGTGAGCGGCGCCTCGCCCGACGGCACCCTGGTGGAGATCATCGAACTGGCCGACCACCCCTGGTTCCTCGGCTGCCAGTTCCACCCCGAGTTCCAGTCCAAGCCCATGCGGCCGCACCCGCTGTTCCGCGACTTCATCAAGGCGGCCATCGCCCACAGCAAGGGCAATCCGGCCTGAGCATGCAGCCCGTCGAACTGCCCCTCACCCCGGCCGGGCCGATCACCGTCGGCCCGGGGGCGCCGCTGTTGCTCCTGGCAGGCCCCTGCGTGCTGGAGAGCGCCGAGCTGGCCCGCGAGGTGGCGGTCGAGATGCAGGCCATCGCCGCCCGCCTGGGGGTGTCCTACGTATTCAAGGCCTCGTTCGACAAGGCCAACCGCACTTCGCTCAGCTCGTTCCGCGGACCCGGCCCGGAGAAGGGGCTGCGCATCCTCGCCCGGCTGCGCGAGGAGCTGAAGGTGCCGGTGGTGTCCGACATCCACGAGCCGGCCCAGGCCGTGCTGGCCGCAGACAGCCTGGACATCCTCCAGATTCCCGCCTTTCTCTGCCGGCAGACCGACCTCCTGGTCGCGGCCGCGCGCACCGGCAAGGTGGTGAACATCAAAAAGGGCCAGTTCGTCTCGCCCTGGGACATGGCCTACGCGGTGGACAAGGTGCGCGCCGCCGGCGGCCGGCGCATCCTGCTCACCGAACGCGGGGCCAGCTTCGGCTACAACAATCTGGTGGTGGACATGCGCGCCCTGCCGGTCCTGCGCGGTCTCGGCTGCCCGGTGATCTACGATGCCACCCACTCGGTGCAGCTGCCGGGCGGCGCCGGCGGCAGCTCGGGCGGGCAGCGCGAGTTCATCCCGCCGCTGGCCCGGGCGGCCATGGCCGCGGGCATCGACGGGCTCTTTCTCGAGGTGCATCCGGACCCGGACCGGGCCTTGTGCGACGGCCCCAACTCCCTGCCCCTGGCCGGGGTGGAAGGGCTGCTGCGCCAGCTCCTGGCGATCCGCGCGGCCGTGGCCGGGGTGATCGATGGCTGAGCAGGGCTGCGGTCAGCCCGGGGGCAGCTACCCCACGGACTGCGAACTCACCGAGGCCCTGCGCGAGCGCGCCCGCCGGCGCAGCCGGCCGGTACCACGCAGCGCGGCCTGGCAAGAGGCGCTGCCCCGGGCCCGGCAGGTGCGGCTGCTGCTCCTGGACGTGGACGGCGTGCTCACCGACGGCACCATCACCTACGGTACGGACGGTATCGAGACCAAGAGCTTCCACACCCAGGACGGCCTGGGGTTGAAGCTGCTCCAGGAGAGCGGCGTGGCCGCGGGCATCATCACCGCCCGCGCCTCCGAGGCGGTGCTCCGCCGGGCCAGGGAACTGGGCTTTGCCCACGTGGTCCAGGGGGCGGCGGACAAACTCGCCGCCTTCGAGGCGATCCTGCGGGAAACCGGCCTGCGGCCGCCGCAGACCGCCTACATGGGCGACGACTGGATGGACCTGCCCCTGCTCAACCGGGTGGGGCTGGCCGCGGCCCCGGCCAACGCGGTGGCCGAGGTGCGGCAGCGGGTCCACTACACCACCGAGCGCACCGGCGGCCGCGGCGCGGTGCGTGAGGTCTGCGATCTCCTGCTCGAGGCCCAGTCCAACCTGGAGCGGCTGTTCGCGAGGTTCGACCGATGATCAAAAATCCCCGCAATCTCCTCTGGATCGTGCCGCTGGCGCTCTTCCTCACCAGTCCGCTGTGGCAGCCACCGGTGGCGACCTTCCTGACCCCGCGCGGCGGCTACAACCCCAAGCTGGCCGAGATCGAGGAACAGACCCCGGTGCAGAATTTCAGCATGGACCAGGTGTCCATCACCCTGACCAGCGAAGGGGCGGCGGAGTGGCAGGTGGATGCCGACCGCGCCTTCACCGGCACGGACGATCACCTGATCGAAATGGAGGGGGTCAGCGCCATGTACATCGGCACCGAGAAGGAGCCGACCAACATCACCAGCCTGCGTGGCCGGTACCGCATCGACGAACGGCACCTGACCCTGATCGACAAGGTGGTGATCAGCAAGCCGACCAAGAATCAGCAGCTGTTCTCCGAACTGCTCGACTACTACGACACCACCAAGATGGTGGTCAGCCCGGGGCCCGTGCGCCTGCGCGGGCCGGACCTGAACCTCTCCGCCGACCGGATGGATTACGACCTGGCCAGCGACGGCTATGACTTCAGCGGCGCGGTCAAGGTGCAGATGTAACCGGGCCGGCCCGACAGCCTCCACTTTTTCACAGGATACCCCCATGCTGCAGGTGAACGAACACTATCTCAAGCTCCAGGCCTCCTACCTGTTCTCCGACATCGCCAAGCGGGTGGCCGCCTTCCAGGCCGCCCACCCCGAGCGCGAGGTGATCAAGCTGGGCATCGGCGATGTCACCAACCCGCTGCCGCCGGCCTGCATCGAGGCCTTCCACCGGGCGGTGGACGAGATGGGCACGGTGGCCGGGTTCCGCGGTTACGGCCCGGAGCAGGGCTACGACTTCCTGCGCGAGGCCATCGCCGCCCACGATTTCCGGGCGCGCGGGGCTCTCGTCGAGGCCGACGAGGTGTTCGTCAGCGACGGCGCCAAGTGCGACACCGGCAACATCCAGGAACTGTTCAGCACCGGGGCGAAGATCGCCATCCCGGACCCGGTCTACCCGGTCTACCTGGACACCAACGTCATGGCCGGCCGCACCGGGGTCTACCGGGACGGCCGCTACGAGGGCATCGTCTACCTCGACTCGACCCGGGCGAACAACTTCGTACCGGAACTGCCCCGGGAGGAGGTGGATCTGATCTACCTCTGCTTCCCCAACAATCCCACCGGCTCGACCATCAGCCGGGAGCAGCTCACGACCTGGGTGGATTTCGCCCGCGACAGCAGGGCGCTCATCCTGTTCGACGCCGCCTACGAGGCCTTCATCCGCGACCCGGACCTGCCGCACTCCATCTACGAGATCCCGGGCGCCCGCGAGGTGGCCATCGAGTTCCGCAGCTACTCCAAGAGCGCCGGCTTCACCGGCACCCGCTGCGCCTACACGGTGGTGCCCAGGGAGTGCACGGCCTTTGACGCCGCAGGCAACCGGCAGGCCATCCACCCGCTGTGGAACCGGCGTCACTGCACCAAGTTCAACGGCGTCTCCTACCCGGTGCAGCGGGCTGCCGAGGCGGTGTATTCGCCTGCGGGCCAGGCCCAGTGCACGGCCCTGATCGACGGCTATCTGCACAACGCCGGCCTCATTCGCACGGCCATGAC
>JAGODN010000116.1 GCA_017998195.1 Desulfobulbus sp.
GTCTACGACGACCCGCACTTCCGCCAGCAGCTGGTGGACGCCGCGGCCAGCGTCCGGGTGGGTTCGGCCTGGAATCTCGGCAACCGCATCGGCCCGCTGGTGCGGCCGCCCGCGGGTGACCTGGAGCGCGCCCTGACCACGCTCGAGCCCGGCGAGGAATGGGCGCTTGCGCCCGCCATGGTGGACGGCAACCCGCACATCTGGTCGCCGGGCATCAAATACGGGGTCAAGCCGGGCAGCAGCACCCACCTGACCGAGTTCTTCGGGCCGATGCTCGGGGTGATGCGCGCCGACAGCCTGGATCACGCCATCGACCTGGTCAACCAGACCGGCTACGGCCTGACCAGCGGCCTGGAGAGCCTCGACCACCGCGAGCAGGACCGCTGGACCGAGCGGATCTTTGCCGGCAACCTGTACATCAACCGCGGCACCACCGGGGCCATCGTCCTCCGCCAGCCCTTCGGCGGCATGGGCAAGTCGGCACTGGGACCGGGACTCAAGGCCGGCAGCCTGGAGTACGTGAGCCAGTTCATGACCATCAGCGAAACCGCGCCGCCGCCCGTGCCGGCCATCGAGGGCGACCACCGGCTGCTGCAGATCGCCCAGGAATGGCGGCGGCTCATCCAGTGGGGCAAGCTGGGCGAGTACCGCGCCGACCTGGAGCGTGCCATCCCGGCCATCCACAGCTGCCTGGCCGAACAGGAGCAGTGCTTCGGCCGGGTGCAGGACTTCTTCCACCTGCGCGGCCAGGACAACCTGCTCCGCTGGCGGCCGATCCAGCAGCTGATGGTCCGCCTGCACCCGGACGACAGCCTGTTCGAGACCCTCACCCGGGTGGCCGCGGCCCTGATCGCCGGCTGCGCGGTGCAGCTGAGCGTGCCCCCCGGCCTGGCCAACACTGTCACCGCCTTCCTCGACGGCCGCTACGGCCGCGAGTTCCTCCAGGGTGTGACCCTGCTCCGCCAGACGGACGAGCAGGTGGCCACGGTGATCACCGCCAGCCGCCGGCTGCGCTATGCCGCCCCGGAACGGGTACCGGCCGTGGTCGCCACCGCGGCGGCTGTGACCGGCGCCTACATCGCGCGCACGCCGGTGTGCATGGACGGCCGCGTCGAGCTGCTGCAGTACCTGCAGCAGCAGTCGATCTGCGACAACTACCACCGCTACGGCAACCTGGGCGAACGCGCCCTCGACTGAAGCCCCGCCCGACCCGGGCCCGACCGCCAGCCCCCCGTTCGGGGGGCTTTTTTTTCGGAGGCTGCCATGTACCGCCAGCGCCAGGCCGTGTTGCTCACCCTGCTGGTCGTCCTCTTCTGGGGCACGGCCGCCTCGGCCTTCAAGATCGCCCTGCGCCAGGTGTCGCCCTACACCCTGCTGGTCTGGGCGGCGGCGGTGTCCACCTGTGCGCTCCTGCTCATCCTCCTCGGCCGCGGCCAGCTCGGCCGGCTGCGCGCACTGCCGCGGCCGGTGCTGGTGCGCGCCGCCCTGCTCGGCCTGCTCAACCCCTTCCTCTACTACCTGGTGCTGTTCAAGGCCTACAGCCTGCTGCCCGGGCAGATCGCCATGGCCCTGAACTACGGCTGGCCGCTGGTGCTCACCCTGCTCAGTGTGCCCATCCTCGGCCAGCGCCTGAGCCGCGGCCAGCTGGCCGCGGTGGGGGTGAGCTTTGTCGGTGCGGTGCTGATCGCCACCCGCGGCCAGCTCACCCATTTCGGCGGGCTGAGCGGCGCGGGGCTGCTGCTCGCCGCCGGCTCCACCCTCCTCTGGGCCCTGTTCTGGCTGGGCAATGCCCGCATCGGCGCCGATCCGGTGCTCAAGCTGTTTGTCGGCTTCTGCTCCGGCCTCATCGCCGCCCTGGTCTGCAGCCCGCTGTTCGGCGGCCTCGCCCTGCCGCCACCCGCGGCCTGGCCCGCGCTCGTCTACATCGGCCTGTTCGAGATGGGCCTCACCTTCGTGCTCTGGCTCTCGGCCCTGCAGCTGGCCACCACCACCGCCCGCATCACCAACCTGGTCTACCTGACCCCCTTCCTGTCGCTCTGTTTCCTCCGCCTGGTCATCGGCGAACCGATCCACCCGGCCACGGCCGCGGGCCTCGCGCTCATCGTCCTCTCCCTCTTCTTCCAGGAGTATCGCACCCGGCGTGCATGAAAAAAGCCCCCGCCGCCGCGAACGGCGAGGGGGGCTGGAGCGCCGGCGGAGACCGGCGGAGTGCGGCGGGGGGATCAGAGGATCGGCTTCATGGCGCCCATGTAGGAGCGCAGTTCCTCGCCGACCTGCTCGACCACGGTGTAGCGGATGTCGCGGTTGATGGCGATCAGTTCGATGTTGTCCACCGCGTTGTCCTTCTTCTTCAGGCCGCGGCCGATCACCTCGGCGCCCACGCCCTTCATGAAGTCGGCGAGCAGCGGCACCGCCTGGTGGGCGAACAGGTAGTTGCCGTACTCGGCGGTGTCGCTGATGACCACGTTCATCTCGTAGAGCTTCTTGCGGGCGATGGTGTTGGCGATGAGCGGCACCTCGTGCAGGCTCTCGTAGTAGGCCGATTCCTCCTTGATCCCGGCCGAGACCATGGTATCGAAGGCCAGCTCGACCCCGGCCCGGACCATGGCGATCATGAGGATGCCGTGGTCGAAGTACTCCTGCTCCGGGATCTCCCTGTCCGTGGACACCGCCTTCTCGAACGGGGTCTCGGCGGTCTGGGCGCGCCAAGTGAGCAGGTTCTTGTCGTCGTTGGCCCAGTCGGCCATCATGGTGCGCGAGAACTCGCCGCTCATGATGTCGTCCATGTGCTTCGCAAAGAGCGGCGCGAGGATCTCCCTGATCTCCTCGGAGAGGTAGTAGGCGCGAATCTTGGCCGGGTTGGAGAGCCGGTCCATCATATTGGTGATGCCGCCGTGCTTGAGCGCCTCGGTGACCGTCTCCCAGCCGTACTGGATGAGCTTGGAGGCGTAGCCGGCGTCGACGCCCTCGCTGACCATCTTGTCGAAGCAGAGCAGCGAGCCGGCCTGGAGCATGCCGCAGAGGATGGTCTGCTCACCCATCAGGTCGCTCTTCACCTCGGCCACGAAGGAGGACTGGAGCACGCCGGCGCGGTGGCCGCCGGTGCCGCAGGCATAGGCCTTGGCGATGTCCCAGCCTTCGCCCTTCGGGTCGTTCTCGCGGTGCACGGCGATCAGGGTGGGCACGCCGAAGCCGCGTTTGTACTCCTCGCGCACCTCGGTGCCGGGAGACTTGGGCGCGACCATGATCACGGTCAGGTCCTTGCGGATCTGCATGCCCTCCTCGACGATGTTGAAGCCGTGCGAGTAGGACAGGCAAGCGCCTTCTTTCATGAGCGGCATGACCGCGGCCACCACCTTGGAGTGCTGCTTGTCCGGGGTGAGGTTGATCACCAGGTCGGCGGTGGGGATCGTCTGTTCGTAATTGCCCACGGTGAAGCCGTTTTCGGTGGCGTTCTTCCAGCTCTGCCGCTTTTCGCTAATGGCCGAGTCACGCAGGGCGTAGCTCACGTCCAGGCCGGAATCGCGCAGGTTGAGGCCCTGGTGCAGGCCCTGGGCGCCGCAGCCGATGATGACGATTTTTTTGCCTTTCAGCTTGGCGACGCCGTCGGCAAACTCGTGCTCGTCCATGAACCGGCACTTGCCCAGTTCCTCGAGCTGCAGGCGCAGCGGCAGCGTGTTGAAATAGTTCTGTCCCATGGTGGTGTCCTCTCCGTCTCAGATGAGAACCGGCGGCGGGATGCCGGCCGGCGTTTGTGCGCGGGCGGTCCCGGCCAGGAGACCGGTTCCGGCGGTGCGTGGTCCATGCGGCCTCACCATACCCGATTTTTTTGTTGCGAAAAGTGAATTCTTTGCAATTCTTCGTTGCAGCAAAAGCAACAACCGGCCCTCCCGGTCGGTCCCCCGCACCCGATGAACATCTGCGGCAGAGCATGGACATACGCGCCATCCGGATCTTCACCCAACTGGCCCATTCCCTTCACTTCGGCCGCACCAGCCGCACCTGCGGCCTGTCGCCCTCGGCCCTGACCCGCACGGTGCAGCGCCTGGAAGAGGAACTCGGCGTCCGCCTCTTCCAGCGTGACAACCGGCGGGTGCGCCTGACCGCGGCCGGACGCGTGTTCCTGCGCTACGCCGAGGAAGCCGAGCAGCGTTGGCAGGCCCTGCAGCGGGAACTGGCCGGGTCCGCCGGGCTGCGCGGCGAACTCTCGCTCTACTGCTCGGTGACCGCGGCGCAGAGCCTCCTGCCGCGCATCCTCGCGGCCTTCCGGGAGAACCACCCGGGGGTGGGCATCACCCTGCAGACCGGGGACGCGGCCGAGGCCATCCACAGACTGCAGGCCCGCGAGGCCGAGGTGACCATCGCCGCCCTGCCCGACAACCTGCCGCCGGCCATCGAATTCATCGTGCTCGCGGAGACGCCGCTGGTGTTCATCGGCCCGGTCCGGTTCGCCGACACCATCGTCTTCCGCGACGGCAGCATCGATTGGCAGCGCACGCCGCTGATCACCGCCGAGCGGGGGCTCGGCCGCGAGCGGGTGGACCGCTGGTTCCGGGAAAAAGGGGTGCAGCCGAACATCTACGCCCGGGTGGCCGGCAACGAGGCCCTGCTCACCATGGTCAGCCTGGGCTGCGGGGTGGGGGTGGCGCCGCGGCTGGTGCTGGAGAAGAGCACCCTGCAGGACCAGGTGCGGGTGCTCGACGTGCGGCCGCAACTGGCGTCGTTTGTCATCGGTGCCTGCACCTTCACAAAAAATTTGGACAACCCGCGCATCGCCGCCTTCTGGGCGACGGTCGGCCGGGAGGCGGCCCTGCCCCGCAGCTGAAGCCGCAGCCCCCGAACCCGGCCCGGGGTGCGGACCGGGGCCGGGCAGCGGCCTTCAGTCCTTGCGGTTGGGCACGAGCAGCAGGGGAATGTCGGTCAGGCGGGACACCCGCCGGGCAGTGGTGCCCATGACCACGTTGCCGAGAAAGGTGGTGGTGGATTTGCCCATGATGATCATGTCGGCCTGGACTTTGGCGGCGACCTTGAGGATCTCCTGGCAGGGCACGCCCGTGGCCACCATGATCTCGGTCACCGGGGTGCGGTCCAGGCCGTAGGCGGCCAGTTCGTCCCGGCAGAAGGCGTCGAGCCGCTTTTTCATCAGTTCCAGGATGTCCTGGGGACCGACGCGGTTGATCCGGTCCGCCTCCTCGCCGGAGAGGTAGTTGGCGATGATCGCCGTGCCGGTGGTGCCGAGCGGTTCGACCACGTGCAGCATGAGCAGCCGGGCGTTGTAGCGGCGGGCTTGGCTGACGGCCAGCCGGAAGACCGGGCGGGTGTTTTCGCCAAGGTCGCTGGCGTAGAGAATGGTCTTGATGTTCGGGGCTGGAACCATGCGTCCCTCCTGTGGTGGTTGCGGATCGCCCGCGGCCGGCGGGCCTCCTGATGGGGCTGCCACTCGCCGGAGGCCGGACCGGGAGTCCGACCGGCCGGCAAGGACAGCCGTAATCTCTGTGCGGCCGGCACCGTCCGGCGGGACCGGGGCGGCCGCAGGCCGCACCGCCGGTTTGCCGCGGCATCGGCCCGGGCGCGGCTCAGGGCTGCAACTCGAGCACCCGCCCCTGGTCGCCGCCCTCTTCCAGGCGTACCGGCAGAGCGCCCAGGGGCAGGATGAGGTTGACCGGGTCGAGTTGCAGCAGCAGCGGGTTGGCCCGCACCACCGGCCGCCGCGCGGCCGCCAGCCGGGCCAGGGCGTCGTGGCCGGGCACGGCGTCACTCACCAGGCAGCGCACCCGGCGCTCGCCGAAGGTCTCGCCGCAGCAGGTCACGGTGAGCGGCGCCGCGGTGCGCAGGCGGCTCAACCCCGGGCCAAACCATACCAGCCGCTCCACCGCAGGCCAGGCGTGCACCCGCCGGCCCGGCCCGGTGGCGACGATGCGGTAGCCCGCCGCCTGCCGGCGCAGGGCCTCGGCCGGGGTGGCGGGCTCGGCCGCAGGCTGGCCGGGGGCGACGAGCGGGTAGACCACCCGCTCCGCCCGGCCGGCCGGCTGGCGGATCACCTGGAGAAGGTGGTAGTCGATGATCAGCAACAGGCCGTCCCGGTCGAGCACGGTGCGTTCCGCGTCCACGGTCAGGGTCAGGCCGCCCGTTGCCCGCACCCCGACGGGTCCGGGTTCCCGGTACGCCAACTGCCGCGGCCAGTTGGCCGCGACGGCCGTCACCGGCGCGGCCAGGGCCAGCAGGAGCAGGCCCGGAAGGAGCAGCCGCCACCCTCCGGGCGCGGGCCCGGGGGGGATGGATCGGGACGGGCACATGGCCGGCGGTTTCAGAAGGTGTACTGCAGGCCCAGGCTGAGCAGGCCGGATTCGTGCTCGGTGCCGGCCGCATCGCCGCCGTAGAAATACCGGGCGCCGGTGGTCCGGTCGGTGATGGTGGTCGACCCTTGAGCCTCGTCGTACTGCTGGTACTGGAACCGGGCCTGCAGGGCCAGGGCGCTGGTGAGATCGTAGCCGACGGACAAATCGAGGGCGAACATGGAAGTCGAGTCGAAGTCCTGCTCGAACACCAGGTCGCGGAAATGGTGCGTGTCCTTGTCGTTGGCCGACACGAACGGGCTGTAGAGCACCCGGCCCGACAGGGTCAGCCGGTCCAGCCGCGAGGAGAAGGCCAGTCCCAGGTAGGGGACGTCGTACCACTGTTCGTAGGTGATGGCGGTGGCCCCGGCGGGAAAGCTGCCCACCGTGTCGTAGAGGCTGTTTACCGAGTAGACGTAGGAGCCACCCTTGGCGTCCCACTCCCAGGCGTCGCGCTTGTAGCCGGCCAGCAGGCTGAACACCGTGTCGCCGCGCCGGTGGAAGGGGAAGGCGGCGTTCACGTCGACCATGTACCCCTCGCTCAGGTCGACCTCACTGTGCGACCAGTGGGTAAAGCCGTAGCCCGGCAGGACGTAGTCGTAGTCGTCCATGGAACCGGAGCCGTCGTTCATCCGGAACCAGACATCCGCGTTCAGGCGCAGCCAGGGGGTCGGCTCGATGGAGGCGCCGGCGTTGAGCATGAACACGCTGTCCAGGTCCCAGACGAGTTCGCTGAGTTTGCGGCCGGTCTCGGTGTCATAGACGGTTTCCGTGCTCTCACCGCTCAGCCAGCCGACCCCGAGCCGGCCGGCGACCGCCACCTGGTGGGCGCCGACGGCGAGGGTGGCGGACCCCTCCGCGCTCCCCGGTCCTGTCGCCCGGGCCGTGACCGGGGTCAGCAGGGCGAACCCCGCGAGAAGGATCATTGCCGTCACGCCTGCCACTGCCTGTCTGCCGGATCGCTGCATCGTCTTTCTCCTTGTGGAAGAACCGGGACTGTTTCGGCTGCAGTCTAGCATACTTTCAGGACCTGCACAGGGGGAAAGCACGCCCCTGGCGCCCACCTAGGCGTTGGCCTTGCGGCCGGCGCCGGCCAGGCCGTCGAGCACGGCCTGCAGCCGCCGCTTGGCCCGGTGGGTAC
>JAGODN010000117.1 GCA_017998195.1 Desulfobulbus sp.
ACCGCGGGCGGGCCGCAACCGCCGGGCCGCAAGGGATCGTGGACAGGGGGGCGCGGCGATGGTAAGCTCTTGGTCACGGCAGGGTCGGTCCCTGTCCGGGCGCGCCGCCCGCCCGTCCCGGCGGCATCGCACCGGCCGCACGGCCAGGGAGGCCCCATGCAGCACGCCAGCGACATCGACAGCGGGATCGAGGCGGGCCTGGCCGACGTCATCGCCTGCACCTCCAGCATCAGCCTGGTGGACGGCAGCAGCGGCCGCCTGCTCTACCGCGGCTACGACATCGCCGAACTGGCGGAACAGTCGAGCTTCGAGGAGGTCGCCTACCTGCTCTGGTTCGGACGGTTGCCCGGGGTGGTCGAGTTCCGCGCCTTTCTCGACGGCTTCAGCGGCTCGATGAAGATGCCGGTGGAGACGGTGATGATCCTGCGCATGTTCCCGCACGCCGCCACCCCCATGGAGGTGCTGCGCACCGCGGTGTCGTCGCTCGGCCACTGGGATCCGGACAGCGGCAACACCCGCCTGGACGCCTGCCTGCGCAAGGCCCAGCGCATCACCGAGCGCATCCCGCTGATCATCGCCGCCCACCAGCGGCTGCGCGGCGGCCAGGAACCGCTCAAGCCGATAGCCGGCCGGTCCATCGCCTTCAATTTCCTGTACACCCTGCAGGGCAAAGAGCCGCACCCGGACATGGTCAAGGCCATGGACACGGCCCTGATCCTGCACGCGGACCACGAACTCAACGCCTCCACCTTTGCCGCCCGGGTGACCGCGGCCACCATGACCGACCTCTACTCGGCCATGACCAGCGCCATCGCCGCGCTCAAGGGGCCGCTGCACGGCGGCGCCAACGCCGAGGTGATGAAGATGCTCGAGCAGATCCACGAGCCGGAGCAGGCCGAGGAGTGGCTCATGCCGCGACTCCTGGAAAAACAGAAGATCCCGGGTTTCGGTCACCGGGTGTACCGCTGCGAGGACCCGCGGGCCACCATCCTGCGCCGGGAGGTGGAGAAGATCAGCGTCCTCCGCCGCGATCGCCGCTACTACGAGGTGGCCCTGGCGGTGGAAGAGGTGATGCGCGCCCAGACCAGCGTCTACCCGAACGTGGACTTCTTCTCGGCCCCGCTCTACCAAGCCCTGGGCATCCCCAGCGAACTGTTCACGCCGATCTTCGCCATCAGCCGCTCCGTGGGCTGGGCCGCGCACATCCTCGAACAGTGGCAGAACAACCGGCTCATCCGCCCGAACGCCCGCTACACCGGGGCCTCGCTCACCCCCTACGTGCCCATCGACGCCCGCTCCTGATCGCCGCACCGACACAAAAAAAGCCGGAGGGGAACCCGCTGTTCCCGCTCCGGCTCTTTATTTCCGTTCCGCGTTTTCGCCTTATTCCCGCCAGATGCCGACCCGGTTGATACGCGCCACGGTCTCGGCATTGGCCAGCACCGCGCAGCCGTCCATGCCTGTCTCCCGGCAGGTGGTTTCGTCGAAGGCGGCGCAGCCCTCGGTGAGCACCTCCAGGTTGAGGACCAGGTCGTCGACGAACACCACCGCCTCCGCGTCCGCGCCCCGGTACCGACTGGCGGGCGCGACCTCGTTGACCCGCACCTGGGCCCGGGTGAGGTAGCGGCCGATGCAGTCGTCGAGAGCCCTGGTCTGCTTGGTGCTGCGGACACCCACCAGGTGGAAGGCGCGGCGGTTGCGGTCCGGATCCTCGACGCTGACCACGCCCGGCGCGCTCACCTGCGGCGCGAACCAGACCGGGTACGGCTCGGCCGTGAGGCTGGACGGTCCGGCCGGAGGCGCCGATTCGACCGCGACCGGCGGCGCCGGCACGGGTACGGGCGCGGGCGCGACCACCACCGGCGGCGGCTCGACCACCACCGTGCCGGTGAACCCGGGCGCCGGGTAGAGGTACTCGTGGTAGCCGTCCACACAGCGCCAGTAGGCAGGACCGTAGCCGCCCCAGAGCGACCAGCAGCGGTCATGCCGCCAGGAGGGGCCGTACCAGGACCGGTACGCCGGGCCGTAATAATACGAGCGGGGATACGACCGATAGGAGCGGTAGTGCGACGGGTAACGATCGTAGCCGCGCGGCCCCGGCCGGTAGCCGTACCCGGGCCGCGGCGGATACGGGCCGCGGTCGCCGCGCTCCCCCGGATACAACCCGCCGTCCGGGGTGCGGCGGCCGATGGGCGCCGGCGGCGGCGCCTGCAGCCTTTCGCGTTCAAGGGCCTGCTGCTTGCGCTTGATGTACAGCCGCTGTTCGTAGGGCATGTCGCGGGTGGCCTGCGGCACCTGGCCGCGCTCCACCTGCCGCTGCACCCGCCGCTTCATGTCGAGCCGCTCCTGGTAGGACATCTCGGCCCGGGCGGTCGGGAGCGCGGGCCAGGCAAGGACAACGAACAGGGCCGCAAGCAGGGGCGCGGCCAGGGCACATCGGCGGTAGGCAGGGATCATGGTCGTCTCACTGGAATAAAGGGGCTCGGCCCGGTTGTGCGCGCCAGGGGTGCCGCGCCGGGGGCGAACGTCTCTATTGAACACCCGCCCCGGTCCTCCGCGCAAGGGGAAAAAATGCCCGCCCGCGGGAGCCACGCTGTCGCACCGCCGGCCAGGCCCGATGCTGCGGAAACCGCCGCCTTGCAGCGTATTTCTTTGGCAAGCGAACCGGAACAGGATAGGCTGGGCGCGATGTGATCCGCCCCGCCCGCGGCCGCGCGCCGATGGCCAAGCCTTTTTTCTCAGGACCGACCGCCATGCAGCATGACAACCGCGACCTGCTCGCCCAGATCGTCCGCAACAACCCCATCGCCACCTTTGTCCTCGACGCGGACCACCGGGTCACCCACTGGAACCGGGCCTGCGAGGCGGCCACCGGCACCCCGGCCGGGCAGGTGCTCGGCACCACCCGGGCCTGGGCCGCGTTCTACGCCAAAAAGCGGCCGGTGATGGCCGACCTGATCGTGGACGGCCGCCTGGGCGCGGTCACCGACCTGTACAGCGGCCGCTGCTGGCCCTCGCAGCTCCTGGACGGCGCCTGGGAGGCCGAGGACTTCTTCCCCCATTTTCCGGACGGCGGCAAGTGGCTGGCCTTCACCGCCACGCCGCTCACCGACGCGGACGGCCGCATCGTCGGCGCCATCGAAACCCTGCGCGACGTCACCGCCGAACGCAACGCCCAGGCCGCCTGGCGCGAGGCCCGCCACCTGCTGCACACCATCATCGACGGCTCGCCGGTGCCCATGTTCGTGCTCGACGCGGACCACCGCATCACCCACTGGAACCGGGCCTGCGAATCGCTCAACCTCATGCCCGCGCCGTCCATGGTGGGCAGCCGCGACCAGTGGCGGGCCTTTTACGACACCGAGCGGCCGGTACTCGCCGACCTGGTGCTGGACGACGCCTTCGACGAGATCCGCAGTCGTTACGGCAGTAGCTGCCGTCCGTCCGCGCTCATCGAAAACGCCTGGGAGGCCACCGCCTTTTTCCCCAATTTCCGCTCCGGCGCCAAGTGGCTCTACTTCACCGCCGCGCCCCTGCGCGGTCTGGACGGCCGCATCGTCGGCGCGGTGGAGACCCTGCAGGACATCACCGCCCAGAAGGCCTACGAGGCGCAGCTCGAACACCGGGCCAACTACGACCCGCTCACCGGCCTGGCCAACCGCCACCTGCTCGACACCCGGCTCAAGCAGGCCATTGTCCGGGCCCAGCGCGACGGCCGCCTGCTCGCCCTGCTCTTCCTCGACCTGGACAACTTCAAGGAGATCAACGACACCCTGGGCCATGACGCCGGCGACGAGGTGATCCGCAGCGTCGGCCGGCGCATCGCCGAGACCGTGCGCGACGTGGACACCGTGGCCCGCATCGCCGGCGACGAGTACGTGGTCCTGCTCGACGGCCCGGCCAGCGTGGAGCACGTGAACACCATCGTCCACCGGCTGCTCGACCGCATGAACGCGGCCCTTTCCGTGCGCGGCAGCGAGCTGTACCTGGGCTGCAGCATCGGCATCGCCCTTTTTCCGCGGGACGGCGGCAGCGCGGAGGTGCTCCTGCAGAACGCGGACGCGGCCATGTACCGGGCCAAGCAGATCGACAAGGGCGGGTTCCGCTACTACACCGAGGACATGAACCGGAGCGCCCGCCAGTGGATGGAACTCAAGCAGCAGCTGCACCACGCGCTCTCCGCCGGTCAGCTGGAACTCTACTACCAGCCGCAGTTCAACCTGCGAAGCGGCCGCATGACCGGGGCCGAGGCCCTGATCCGCTGGAACCACCCGGAGCGCGGCCTGCTGTTGCCGGACGTGTTCATCCCCATCGCCGAGGAGACCGGGCTGATCGTGCCCATCGGCACCTGGGTGGTGCGCACCGCGGTGGCCGAGGCGCGTCAGTGGCGGGAACGGACCGGGCTGGAATTGCGGCTGGCGGTGAACATCAGTTCGCGCCAGTTCCGCTACCGGGAACTGCTCGAACTGCTCGAACGGGTGGTGGACGACAACGGCGCCCTGCCGCTCGCCCTGGAACTGGAGATCACCGAGAGCCTGGTCATGGCCGACCCGACCGGGGCGGGAGAACTGCTGAACGAACTCAAAACCAGGGGGGTGTCGCTGGCAATGGACGATTTCGGCACCGGCTACTCGAGCCTTGCCTACCTGCGCACCTTCCCCTTTGACATGATCAAGATCGACCAGTCGTTCATCGCCGACCTGGGCAAGAGCGACGAGGCCGGGGCCATTGTCCGCGCCATGCTCCAGCTGGGCCGGGCCATCGGCTTGCGCATCATGGCCGAGGGGGTGGAGACCGCCGCCCAGCTGGCCTTTCTCGAGGCCGAGGGCTGCGACGAGGTGCAGGGCTTTCTCTGCTGCCCGCCCCTGCCGGCCGCGGAATTCCTCGAAGCGGTGCAGGCGCACGCCCTCGCCCACCCGGCGGACGGCGAGGTGAGCACGCCCTGCGGCCAGGCTCAGCCGTAATCCTCGGTGGCGCGACCGCGCTCCACCTGGTCGCGCAGCTCCAGCACCGCCCGCTCGCCCTGGCTGACCAGGGCGGCCAGCTGGCGGATGGCCGGGTCGCCGTCGCCGAGCAGCTCCCGCGCGCGTTCAAGCAGGTCGCGGCCGTGGCGGTGATACGCCTCCAGTTCGGTGAGCACCAGTTTGCGATGCTGCTGGCGCTCCTGTTCGGCGCTGAGCACGGGCAGCAACCGGCTGATGGACAGCTCCACCAGCAGGTCGCGCGGCAGGCCGTGAGTGCGGGCCACCAGGTCCAGGGCGGCGAGCGAGTTGCGGCTGAGCACGTAGGTCTTCTGCCGGCGCCGGTCCGCACTCGGCTGGTAGCCCTCGGCGCCGGCCGCCACCTGTTCGAGCACCTGCCGGTCCTCGACCAACTGGTCGAACAGGGATTTCTGCTTGAGCCCCAGCAGGCTGGCGGCAACGCTGAGCAGGCTGACCATCTCCGCCGGCAGGCGGAAGGTGGCGCGCACCGACTGGCGGCCGCGCAGGGCGTCCGCGTTCAGGCCGATCCCTTCCCCCTGCTGTTCCCTGTTGTTCGTGTCTTCCATACCCCTCCCGCCAGTTGTCTGTGCTGCCGCCCGCTTGCATTACTTTTATATAATTTAAAGTAAAAGTAATGCAACAAAAAATATCAGGCAACCGGTTGACTCGGTTTTCCTCTGCATTATAGTTCAATCAGCGAACCGGCGGGCGCAGCAGCCCGCTGCCAGGCAATCAACCGCATTCTGGACAAGGAGGCCGACCATGGCGAGATGGAATGATCTGGAACAGCTTTTCGGGGCAATGGACCTGTTCCGCAACCGGATGAACAGCGTCTTCGGTGACCTCGAACGGCCGCCCGTGTTCCCCGGGCAGGTATGGGCGGGCGCGGAGACCTTCCCGCGCACCAACCTCTGGGACACCGGCGACAACCTCGAGGTGATCGCCGAACTGCCCGGCGTGGCCCGGGCGGATGTGAATGTCAAGATCCAGGGCAACTACCTGGAAATATCCGGCACCCGCAAACGTGACGTGCCCGAGGGGTACAGCGTGCACCGCACCGAGCGCAACGCCGCCTCGTTCTCGCGCAGCTTCACCCTGCCCTACGAGGTCGATGCCGCCCAGGTGCAGGCCACCCTCAGGGACGGCCTGCTGCGCATGCGCCTGCCCAAGTCCGAGGCAGCCAAACCGCGGCAGATCACCATCAGCTGAACCGCGCAACCATCGCGCAACCACCCTTGAGAGCGAGGAGAACAGACCATGAGCGAGAACAGCGAACTTGTCACCACGGGCAACCAGGCACAGGAAATGGTCCGCCAGCTGCCGGTCGCCGCGCCGGCGGTGGACATCTACGAGAACGATGCGGAGATCCTGCTGCACGCGGACATGCCCGGCGTGCTGAAGGACGACATCAGCGTGCACATCGACAACGGCAAGATGACGCTCACCGGCGTCCGCCGACTGGAGGAGAGCGGCGCCACCGCCTGGCGGGAGTTCGGCGAGGTGGAATACCGGCGCACGTTCGCCGTGCCGCAGTCCATTGACATCAACAAGGTCCATGCCGAACTGCGTGACGGCGTGCTCCGCCTGCACCTGCCCAAGTCCGAGGCGGCGCGGCCTCGGCAGATCGAAATCAGGGCGGAGTGAGCCGGCCCCAAACCGCACCCGGCCCTTTTCGTCCGTCATTCAACACCAAGGGAGGGAGCACCATGGAACTGAAAAAACTGGCACCCTGGAACTGGTTCAGGAAGGAAGAGGAGACCGGGCATGCGGTCCCTGTCCACCACAGTGAACGCGGCGGCTACTTGGCGGAAAGCCACTACGCGCCCGTGCTGCAGGTCCACCGCGACATCGACCGCATCTTCGACAGCTTTTTCCGCGGCTTCGACCTGCCCTTGCCGGCCGCCATGCGGCCGTTCGAGGTGTTCGGCGATTCCGGGTTGCTCAAGCCCAGGGTCGACCTGAGCGCCACGGACAGCGAGTACCAGCTCACCGTGGAGATCCCCGGGGTGAGCGAGAAGGACGTGAGCCTGGACATCAGTGGCGACACCATGACCATCCGCGGCGAGAAACGGCAGGAGAAGGAGGAGAAGGACAAGGACTACTACCGCATCGAACGCAGCTACGGCTCGTTCCAGCGGGTGCTCAGCCTGCCCGCCGACGTGGACCAGGACCATATCACCGCGAGCTTCAAGAACGGTGTGCTCACCGTGACCATGCCGCGCCAGGCCGTGAGCGGCGGTGCGGAGGTGAAGAAAATCGAGATCACCCCCCTGCCCTGACGGCCGGCTCGGCCGGTCCACGGCCAGGGACGCGAAAGGCCCGCCGGAGTGCGCTCCGGCGGGCCTTTTTTGTGTACGTGTACTGGCGGGCGTCAGCGCCGGCTGACGTTGCACGAGCCCACCTGGTCGAGCACCGAGGCGAGCTGCCGGAAAAAGACCTGGGCCGGTTCGTCGTCCGGCCGGGCTGTGCACCGT
>JAGODN010000118.1 GCA_017998195.1 Desulfobulbus sp.
GTGCGGTCCGGAAAGAGCCGGGCCAGGGCGCGGCTGATCTCGTCCGCCCACACCTGGTAGCCGCGCGAACTCAGGTGCACCTGGTCGTCGAGGAAGCCGGGGAGGGTGATGGGCAGGCAGCGCTCGCTGAACGGGCCGACCAGGTCGAGGAAGTGGCCGTTGGCAACGGCCGCGGTGGCCCGGGCGAGCCCCTGGTTGACCTGGGCGAGGTCGGCCGCCGGGACGATGGGCATGGGCGTGAGCGAGCAGACGAGGATCGGCTGGTGCGGGTAGCTGTGGCGCAATCGCGGCAGCATGGTCTCGAAGATGTAGGGGAAGTAGAGGTCGCCGAACAGCAGGTTGTTGGTGCCGGACTGAACGAGCACCGCGTCCGGGTCCGGGCAGGCCGCCATCTCGTCGTGCAGCCGGGCCGCCAACTCGCCGGTCATCTCGCCGGCCAGGCCGCGGTTGACCACCGCCACCCCGGGCAGGAACCGCTGCCAGTCGCCCCATTCCACCAGTGAATCGCCGAGCATGAGCAGGGTGATCATCGTTTCACCTCCTTGACCAGGGACTGCAGAACCACGCAGCCCATGCTGCGCACCGTGACCGATGCGCCGCACTCTACCGCATTCGCCTGCTGCGGGTCAACGAAGTCCGCCGGGGCCGGCCGGCCGGTGTCGATGATCCGCACCCAGCCCCGCTCCCGGGTGGGGGCGGGCACGGTGAAGCGGGCCTCGGTGGTACGGCTGGCGTTGAGCATGACGAAGAAGTCGTCGTCCTCCTCGTCGCCCAGGGCGGCGCCGTTGAGCAGGAAGGCCAGGGTGCGGCACTCGTCCGACCAGTCCGGCTCGCCGGGCCTGAGCCCCTGCCAGCTGATCTCCGGGCCGTGCACCGCGTCGGTCATCTGGAAGAAATCGTCCCGGCGGAAGATCGGGTGGGCCTTGCGCAGGCGGATCAGTTCGCGGAAAAAGCGCAGCTGGCCGGAGTGTTGTGCGGCCAGGCGCCAGTCGACCCAGCCGATCTCGTTGTCCTGGCACCAGGCGTTGTTGTTGCCCTGCTGGGTGCGGCCGAACTCGTCGCCGGCCACCAGCATGGGCACGCCCTGGGAGAGAAGCAGGATCACCGCCATGGTGCGGATGCGGCGGGAGCGCAGACCCTGGATGGCGCGGCTGCGGCTCGGCCCCTCGATGCCGCTGTTCCAGCTCTGGTTGTGGTTGTCGCCGTCGCGGTTGTCCTCGCCGTTGGCCAGGTTGTGTTTGCTGTTGTAGCTCACCAGGTCAGCCAGGGTAAAGCCGTCGTGGCTGGTGACGAAGTTGATCGAGTTGCACGGGCGGCGGCCCTGGCGCTGGTAGAGGTCGGAACTGCCGGCGATGCGCGTGGCCAGGGCCGGCACCGTGCCGGCCTGGCCGCACAGGAAGGCGCGCACGTCGTCGCGGAAGCGGCCGTTCCACTCGGCCCAGCGGCGGTGCGAGGAGAAACTGCCCACCTGGTAGAGGCCGGCCGCGTCCCAGGCCTCGGCGATGATCTTGGCGTCGGCGAGCACCGGGTCCTCGGCGATCATCTCCACCACCGGCGGGTTGGCGAGCACGCTGCCGTCCCGGTCGCGGCCGAGGATCGAGGCCAGGTCGAAGCGGAACCCGTCCACGTGCATGTCCACCACCCACCAGCGGAGCGCATCCATGATCAGTTTGCGGACGATCACGTGGTTGCAGTTGCAGGTGTTGCCGCAGCCGGAAAAGTTGAGGTAGGCGCGGGTCCAGGGGTCGAGCAGGTAGTAGATGGTGTTGTCGATGCCGCGGAAGCTGGTGGTCGGGCCGTCGGCCCCGCCCTCGGCGGTGTGGTTGTAGACGATGTCGAGGATCACCTCGATGCCGGCCCGGTGCAGGGCCTTGACCATGTCGCGGAACTCGTCCAGCGGCGCCTCCGGGTCGCTGCTGTAGGCCGACTTGGGGGCGAAGAAGGAGAGCGGGCTGTAGCCCCAGAAGTTTTTCAGCCGCTCGCCGGTGAACGGGTTGACAAAGGTGGCCTCGTTCTCGTTGAACTCGGTGACCGGCATGAGTTCCACCGCGGTGACTCCCAGGTCTTTGAGATAGGGGATCTTTTCGATGATCCCGCGGAAGGTGCCGGGGTGTTCGACCCGGGACGAGGGGTGACGGGTGAAGCCGCGCACGTGCAGTTCGTAAATGATCGAGTCCTGCAGGGGGATGCGCAGCGGCCGGTCGCCCTCCCAGTCGTAGCGATGGCGGTCGACCAGGCAGCAGGGCTCGCTGCCCAGGCAGGAGCGCGGGTTGCCCCAGGCGGGCGAGTGGATCTCGCGGGCGTAGGGGTCGAGCAGGATGCGGCTGCGGTCAAAGGCATGGCCGCTGCCCGTGGGGTCGTGGGGGCCGCTCAGCCGGTAGCCGTAGCGCAGGTCGTCCGGTGCGCCGGTGAGCAGGGCGTGCCAGACGTCACCGGTGCGGTGGCTGGCCGGGTCGAGCGGGAACTCGCGCCACCCGGGCCGGTCGCCGCCGGCGACCACCAGCGTGACCGCCTCGGCGTGGCGCGAGAACAGGGCAAAATTGATGCCGTCCGGGGTCACCGTGCTGCCGTAGGGCAGGGGTGAGCCGGGCTTGAGGGTGAGCTTTTTTTTCATCTTGCCTCGGTCGGAGGAATCCATATAGTCTTCTTGCACAATACCGTCCACCATACCGCATTTTCCGTTTTTCCCAAACCGTTACGGAGGCTTCATGGCACTGTTCAGCAAGCTGCTCAACACCGACATTCCCAATATCGACTGGGAAATGACCCCGGAATACACCTTCGGTACCTTCGAGAGCTGGGGCGGGCGGGAGCGGGTGCGCAGCAAAAACGAGCGCATCTACTACTTCTTCATCGACGGCTGGGGCGAGACGCCCAAGCTCTGCCTGATGGAGCGCGGCATCAAGCACGCCCGGGTGGTGGCCGAGATCCTCGCCCCGGAGGAGATGGTTCGCCGCTGCGTAACCGAAGCGGGCAAGGTGGCCCTGTTCGAGCGGACCTACCCGATCGATGAACGGCTCAAGGAGTGGCTGATCAAAAACGTCATCGAGCCCGGGGACGACTCCTGGGTGGTGCCGGCGGAGGAGGTGGAGGCCGAGAAGGTCGGGCCGACGGGCCTGCCCGGTGCGGACGCGCGTCTCGAGGTGCAGCCGGTGGAATTGCCCCACGGGCCGGCCGAGCTGAGCGAGGAGGACGTGGTGGCGCTGGTGCGCACCTACGATTTCCCGGACCAGGACCGCAACCCGGACGGTCGTTTCACCCATGCCCTGGTGGACAACGGTGACGGCCTGACAGTCAGCGACCGGGTCACCGGGCTGATGTGGCAGCGGGGCGGCACCGACATCATGAGCCACCGCTCCATGCGCCGCGAGGTGGAGCGGATCAACCGCGAGCGGTTCGCCGGCCACGACGACTGGCGCCTGCCCTCTATGGCCGAGGCCCTGAGCCTGCTCGAGCGGGAGAAATCGGCCGCGGACCAGTACCTGCACCCCTGTTTCTCCCGGGAACAGCCCTTCGTGTTCGTCGAGGCGACCCGCAGCCCGGGCGGTTACTGGTTCGTGGACTTCAAGCAGGGGCGGGCCTACTGGTCCTCCGGCACCATCCCCGGCGGCTTCGGTCGACTGTGCCGCAAGGAAAAATGAGGCGCGGCCGGGAAAAAGGTTGAAGCGACGGATACGGAATTGTAATGTCCGACCAACTGTTCACTCCAACCCAGCCGGGGGATGATGGTCCGTGAAACGCATACTGGTTGTTGACGACGAAGCCCCGATCCGGGCCATGCTGGCCCAGATGCTGGAAACGGAAGGGTACGAGGTGCACACCGCCGAACACGGCGAGGAGGGGCTCGACCTGGTCCGCAAGATCGTGTTCGACCTGGTGATCACCGACATGATCATGCCGGTGAAGGACGGGCTGAAGTTCATCATGGAACTGATCCGCGATTACCCGGACATGAAGATCCTGGCCATTTCCGGCGGCGGCGCGATCAAGGCCGAGCGCTACCTGACCATGGCCGGCTACCTGGGCGACATCGCCACCCTGGAGAAGCCCTTCAAGCGGGAGGTGCTGCTCGAGATGGTGCGCAGCAAGCTCGCCGACCAGTAGTATCCGTCCCGTTGACCCGACAAAAAAAGCCTGCAGCGATGCAGGCTTTTTTTGTTGCTGGCGTGGGTAGGTCCGATCAGTTGAGCCCCACCTCCCCCTGCAGGGCGACCGTGCGGCGCAGCTGGGCCAGCTGTTCCTGCTTTTTCCGGCGGAAGCCGTAGTCCACCAGCCGGTTCAGGTCCGCCCACATGCTTTCGCTGCCCATGATGGCCACCACGATGGAGTCGCCGCCCCGGGTGAACTGGCCGACATAGGTCTGGCGGGCGGCGATGGTGTAACCGGTCTTGCCGCCCACCGCGCCGTCCACCCGCCACAGGGCCTTGTTGTGGTTGACCAGGGTCTTGCCGAAGGAGGTGTCGATCTTGCGCTCGTGCATCCGCCGGGAGAACTCCGCATCCTGCATGGCGTAGCGGAACAGGTTGGCCAGGTCGCGGGCGGTGGACTGCTGGCCCTCGGCGGTGAGGCCCGAGGCGGTGCGGCAGACCGTGTTCTTCGCGCCCCACATGCGCGCGCTCAGCGTCATCAGGGCGGCGAACTTTTCCTCGCTGCCGGCGATGTTTTCGGCCAGGGCGACGCTGGCGTCGTTGGCCGAGGCCAGGAGCACGGCGTTGATCATGTCATTGGCCTGGTAGCGCTGGTCCGGGCTGAGGTAGACCTTGGAACTCGGCATGTCGGCGGCCCGGCGGCTGACATGGATCACGTCGTGCCGGCCCAGCGATTTGAGGGCGATCATGGCGGTGACGATCTTGATGGTCGAGGCCGGCTGGCGCGGGCTGTCCGGGGCCTTGGCGCAGATGGTCTCGCCGGTGGCGGCGTCCATGACCATGAAACTCTTGGAGCTGACCTGGCCGCTGACATCGCCGCCGACCGCTGCGGGGGCGGCGGCTGCGGTCACCGCGGCGGGCCGCCTGTTCGCCGTCTTTCTGGCCACCGTTTTTTTCCCGGCCCGGGTCTGCTTGCCCGCGGCCAGCGCCGGTGTGGAGCGGGTCCGACCTTTGTTCACGGTCCTGGCCGGGGGGGTGTTTTTTTTCTTCGCGGCCACGGCCGCTGG
Source organism: Desulfobulbus sp. (assembly GCA_017998195.1). Taxonomy (GTDB): domain Bacteria; phylum Desulfobacterota; class Desulfobulbia; order Desulfobulbales; family Desulfobulbaceae; genus Desulfobulbus. The sequence continues at coordinate 5,156 of JAGODN010000118.1, forward strand.
GCGCGTGGCCCCGCTCTTTTTCTTGCCCACCGTCGGCTTGGCCGACTTGGCCGCTTTGTCCGCCTTGGCGCGGGTCGCGGTTTTTTTGGCGGCAACGGTTTTGGCCGCCGGCTTGACCGTCACCCGGGCGGCTTTCTTGACCGTGGCCGTGCGCACGGCCGGTTCGGCCGCGGCGAGTTCGGCCGCCGGGTGCAGGAGAACGACGGCGAGAAAAACGGTGACCACGGCGACGAGCAGGGAGGGGTGGGCGGAACGGTGCATGGGCGGACCGGTGGTTCGGGTTGCAAGGTACGGGAAAAAATCGCAAAAACCTAAATACGCTTTCTCGCCCGTGTCAAGCGCTTTGCCCTGTTTTCTTTGAAACCTCTCCCCCGGTGTGGTAAACAGGCGGCCTGAACAGAACAGTGTGGGACGCGACCGCAGACCGACCGGGAGGAAACCATGGAGAGACCGCCAGCCGCAACCGAGCGCACAGGGAACGAACCGGAAGCACCGGCCGGCGACAGCGCCGTCACCGCCAACCTGCCGGTCATCCAGGAAAACGCGGCCACCCTCAACGACCTGATCGACATCAGCTGTCGGAAATTCCGCGACCTGCCGGCCATCGGCATGGCCCTGGAGGAGCCGCTCTCGTACACGGCCCTGCACGAGCGCATCCTCGCCCTGGCCGCGCACCTGCAGGCGCTCGGGGTCAAGCCGGGCGACCGCGTCGCCATCCTCGGCGAGAACTCGCACCACTGGGGCATCGCCTACCTGGCCACGGTCCGGCTCGGCGCCAGCACGGTGCCCATCTTCCCGGAACTGCCCGAGGCGGACGTGCATCACATCCTCACCGAGATGCGCTGCGAGATCATCTTCCTCACCCACCGCCAGATCGAGAAGATCTACGATCTCAAGCACCAGCTCAAGCATGTCGTCACCCTGGACGACTACCGCGACGACACCGGCCTGATCCCGCTGGAGACCTTCACCGATTTCCTCGGCCAGGGCCTGGAGCGCTACGGCGAGGCGGCCCGGGACGAACGGCTCGAGTTCCCGGCGGTCAAGGGCGAGGACCTTGCCGCCATCCTGTTCACCTCTGGCACCTCGGGCTTCTCCAAGGCGGTGATGCTCACCCACGCCAACCTCTGCGCCAACACCTACTCGGCCAACGCGCTCATCGCCATCGAACCGCAGTGGGTGTTCCTCTCGGTCCTGCCCGTGGCCCACACCTACGAGTTCACCGTCGGCTTCCTGCTGCCGCTGCTCGGCGGGGCGCGGGTCGCCTACGCCGGCAAGACGCCCACCCCGGCCATCCTGCAGAAGATCTGCGGCCAGGAGCGGCCGCAGGTGATGCTGGTGGTGCCGCTGATCATCGAGAAGATCTACAAGAAGCGGGTGGTGCCGGCGGTGGAGAAGAGCGGCCTGCTCACCTTCCTCTGCCGCTTCGGTGTCAGCCGGCGGATGGTGCACCGCAAGATCGGCGGCAAACTGCTCGACTTCTTCGGCGGCCGCCTGGAGGTGATGGGCATCGGCGGCGCCGCCCTCAACCCGGAGGTGGAGCGCTTCCTGCGCGACGCGGACTTCCCCTTCCTGGTCGGCTACGGCCTGACCGAGGGGTCGCCGCTGCTCGCCGCCGGGCCGCACGGCGATACCACCATCCGTCCGGGTTCCGCCGGCAAGCCGGTGCCCCGGGTGGAGATCCGCATCGACGATCCCCACCCGCAGACCGGTATCGGCGAGATCCTCGCCCGCGGCCCGAACATCATGCAGGGCTACCTCAATGACCCGGAGGCGACCCGGGACTCCTTCACCGGGGATGGCTGGCTGAAGACCGGCGACCTCGGCCTGCTCGACAGCGAGGGCAACCTGCACATCAAGGGGCGGTCCAAGTCGATGATCGTCCTCTCCAACGGCGAGAACGTGTTCCCCGAGGCGATCGAGCACAAGGTGAACACCTACCCGTTCGTCATGGAGTCGCTGGTGGTGGAGAACAACGGCCTGCTCGAGGCCTGGATCTACCCGGACTACGAGTTCATCGACAGCAGGACCGAGGGACAGTCGCGCACCCAGCGGCACCAGTACATCGCCGAACTGTTCGAGGAGATGCGCGCAGAGGTGAACGGCCAGCTGTCCACCTCGTCGCGGCTGGCGCGGGTGCTGGAGCGGCGGGAGCCGTTCACCAAGACCGCCACCCACAAGATCAAACGCTACCTGTACTCCGCGGAGACGATGCACATGTAACGCCGGGCCGGGCGGGCCGGCCCGGCCCGGCTCAAACACCACCCGGGGGGGAATTCGCCTGCACAGGAAACTGG
>JAGODN010000119.1 GCA_017998195.1 Desulfobulbus sp.
GCCTAACGCCCCGGGCCGCCGAAGCTGTCGTCGGTCCGGTCCGTGGCCTCCCAGACCGCGCGGCCGCTCACGTAGAGGGTGCGGGTGGTGCCGCGGGCAGCGGTGAGCACCGTTGCCCAGGCAAGGCGGTCAGGGGTGCGGTCATAGGAAAGGAACAGCGGCCCGACGGTTTCGTCGGGCCGCTTTTTTTCGTGGAGGCGGCTGAGGATGGCCTCCCGGTCGAGCCACGATGCGGCCGGCGGGCAGCCGTCCAGGGTGTCCTCGTGGCGCTGGCAGGTGGAGTAGCGCAGCAGGGTGTGATCGGGCAGCAGCTGGAAGAACCCAACGATGCGCCCGTCCACGGTGATGGGCACGAACCACGAGTGCAGGCCGCCGTCCGGATGCAGCACCGGAACCGCCTCGCCCACCTGGCCCGCGGCGCGGACCAGGGGGCTGGCACAGTCGCCGCCGGCCAGGAGTGCCCTGGCCCGGCGGCCCACCGCTCTGCTGTCGTTTGACGAAACGGGCATGGTTACAGGTGTTTGAGCACGGCCGAGTAGGCGTACTGGTAGGTCTGGGTGGCGAAGTTCTCCCAGCGGGTGATGACGCCGCCGTCCTCGGGATGTTCGCAGTCCGTGGGCGGCCACGGGTCATAGACGAGCAGCCCCTTGAACGGCAGTTCGCCGGGCAGGGCCAGCCGGTGGCTGGTGTAGCCGGCGACCGTGCGCGAGTGGCCGGGGATGAAGCTGATCAGCGGCCGGTTGGCGCGGATCTCGTCGCGGAAGGTGGTCCAGCCCGGGTTGGCGATCAGGGTCGCATCCAGGGTGTTGGACGACAGTTTCTCGATCACCGTGACCACCTTGTTCACCTGGGAGTAGGGCAGGCCGTTGGGATGGTCGCAGGTGCCCAGCCCCAGTTCCTGGGCCAGCCGCGGCTGGTCGTAGTGGTAGCGGTAGAAGTTGAGCAGCATCTCGGTGCTGGCCGCCACGCACCACACCCCGGTCTGCTGGCCGCGCAGTTCGTAGCAGGGCGCGTGGTCCGCCGTGCGCGCAGAGTAGCGCACCTCGCGGGTTTCCACCAGGGGCAGGAGCACGCCCGGCAGCTTGAAGGTCGCTTCGGTGATCAGGTCGGTGGTGATCGCCTCCAGCACCGGTGAGGCCCAGACCTCGAGCCGTTTTTTGAACTCCGTGGTTTTCCGGCGCTTGTCCGCGGCCGGCATCTCGTCAAGCAGGCTCCACCGCTCGAAGTGGCCCGGCTCCAGCGGGTTGCGCTCGCTTCGCACCGCCGGCGGCACCACCGCCCAGGTCCGCCATTCGAGCAGCAGCACCTCTTCGCCCCGGTTGAGGAACTGCACGGCGATTTTCGGAAAACTGTAGGCCACGAAGCGGATGTCGTCGAAAACGAGCGCCCGCTGGATGCGCCGCGCCGCGGTGGTGGCCTCCCGGACGATGGCCTTCTCGTTCCAGGCCTGGCCGGTGGACACGGCCAGGAGCGGTTCGCCCAGGGCCTCCTGGGCGCTGATGTCGGCATAGCCGATGCTCGCCCGGCCGCGCATGATGGGCACCCGGTGGAACAGCAGGGTGCCGTTGGGGTCGTACACCGGGGTGCCGGCATCGGCAATCTTCGCTTTTTCCAGGCTGGCGGGCAGTACCCGGGTCAGCGCCAGGGCGTTCAGTTCAAGGATAGCAAGGCGGGTGATCTGTTCAGGTTTGAGGGCCATGGGCATCTCCTTTTCCGGTCTGCGGGTGATTTGAGGGGAACAGGCACACGCTCACCGCCGGCGTCGGCCGGGCAGTCACTGGCCTGTTCCGGGAACAGAACGGTGACGCTGTTCGTGCCGCCCACTATGCGCCATTGCCGGCCACTGGGCAATACAGGGAAAAAAGAGATTTTTCGGGTAGAAAATTTACCCATCGCGACTATCGGGTGACAGGGCAGGGGAGATTTTTGCCCTGTCCGGGTGCGGGCAGGGTCGTTCGGGGGGAGGGCTGGTGGTCGGCCGGTTACAGCTCGATTCGGTCCTGGCCCTGGTGGCGGCGGAGGTGCCTCAGGGTCAAGTGCCCGCGCCGATGGCGGGTGAGGAGCAAGTTGTCGGGCCCGCGCGCGCCCGCCCATGGCCTCCGGGCGGGCGCGAACTCCTCGCGAGCGGATTCCTGCCGAACGCTCCGCTCCGTCGAACAAGGCCAGCGGCGGGGCGTGGCGGCGCGGGCCGGGTCATCTCATTCGCCGAACACCAGGTCGTGGCGGATCCAGCCCACCGGGCTGCTGTTGTCGTAGTAGCCGAGCTGCACCCAGTCGCCTTTCTTGCCGAGCACCTTGTAGATCTCGCCCATTTCGGCGCTGGTCACCACCTGGGATTTCAGGCTGGCCTTGCTGCGCACGTTGGCCTTGTCCGCGGTGATCACCGCGGTGTTGATGTCGCTCACCAGCGGTGTGTACACCCAGGCGGTGTTGTTCTGCCAGTCGCGGAACTGGGTCCACTGGCCGTCGCGCCGCTCCACCTCGATGGGGTAGCCGCGGGGCACGGTGAACAGGACCTCGTCCCCGGTGCTGGGGCCCGAGCGGACGTTGATGTCGTCTTTGGCGATGCTCTTGGCCACGGCGGCCGGGGTGGAAAAGAGCAGCAGCGAGGAGGCGAGCAGGCAGGTGCAGAGCGCGGGACGGAAGGTACGTGGATGCATGGGGTCACTCCTGAAGCAGGGCGGCCGGGGCCGCGGGGGTTGACTGGTGTCGGTGTCCGTGGGGACACCCGGATGGCACAACGCGGTACGTGGTGGTGCGGTAAACCGGAGGTGGCAAGAATCGGGCCAACCGCAGTCCGTGGCGGCCCGGACAGCGGGCAAGTGGCGGAAGGGGGGCTTTTTTTCGGGCCGGGTCGAACTGTTCGGGGAACCAGGCAGCGGTGCGCCCACGGGACGGATTGTCCTGCGGGTGAGGACGCTATCCTGCGGATCGGGACAGCTGCCGGCGCGGGCTCAAGGCGGGCAGGATCAGTCGGCGCGGAAGGTGGTGGGCAGGTCGTGTTTTTTCAGAAGGGCGTACAGGCGGCTGCGCGACAGGCCGGACAGGGCCACGGCCGCGCGCACGTTCGCGGCCCGGCGGAGCAGTTCGCGCAGGTAGCGCTGCTCGGCCTCGGCCACCGCGGTTTCACGCACCACCCCCAGGGGCGGCAGCGGAGCGCCCGGGGCGACAGCGGCCAGGGTGCGGGCATCCGGGTCCTGGTTGGCGCTCACCGCGGCCCGGGCCAGGTGCACGCGGATGTACACCGGCAGGTGCTTGGCGAACAGCACCGGCGCCTGCTGGGCCGCGGCCACGGCCCGTTCCAGGGCGTTGACCAGTTCGCGCACGTTGCCCGGCCACTCGTAGCGGTCGAGCAGTTCCAGGCAGTCCGGGGAAAAGGTCTTGCCGGGCAGGTTGTAGCTCGCGCAGAGCCGGGCCACGTGGTGGGCGGCGATGGCGCGGATGTCCTCGACCCGCTCGCGCAGCGGCGGCAGTTCGATGGTGAAGGCGCGCAGGCGGAAGAGCAGATCCTTGCGGAAGCGCCGCTCGTGCACCAGGGTGTTCAGGTCGCGGTTGGTGGCGGCGATCAGGCGGAAGTCGCTGCGGATCTCCGGGCCGCCGCCCACCTGGCGGAAGCGGTGTTCCTGGAGGACGCGCAGGAAGGACTTCTGCACGGTGAGCGGCATCTCGCCCACCTCGTCGAGGAACAGGGTGCCGCCGTCGGCCCGCTTGATCAGGCCGCTGTGGGTCTTGTCCGCGCCGGTGAAGGCGCCGCGTTCGTGACCGAACAGGATGCTTTCCACCAGGGTCTCGGGCAGGGTGGCGCAGTCCACCACCACGAACCGCCGATTGGCCCGGCTGCTGTTGCTGTGGATCGCCCAGGCGAACAGCTCCTTGCCGGTGCCGGTCTCGCCGGAGATGAGCACGTTGGCGTCGCTGGCCGCGGACAGGGCGAGCCGGTCCAGCGAGCGCCGCATGGGCGCGCTCACCCCGACGATCTCGCCCAGGGTCTCTTCCTTGAGGGTGGTGTAGGGCTGGCGCAGGATCTTCTTGGCCCGGTACTGAATGGCCCGCACCAGGCTCAGCTCCATGGCCGAGGTGAAGGCCGGCCGTTCGACATAGTCCCAGGCCCCCATCTTGATGGCCTGCTCGGCCTGGTCCGGGCTGCCCGTGTCGGTGACCATGATCACCTCCGGGTAGGAGGGCGCCTCGATGAGCATGGGCAGGGCGTCCATGCCGTTCCCGTCGGGCAGCACCGGGTTGAGGAAGACCACGTCGCAGCCGTCGGTCTCGGCCAGTTCCAGGCCGCGCGCCATGGTCCGGGCCGCGTCCACCTGGTGGCCGAGCGCCCGGATCTTGGCGGACAGGGTTTCGATGAACCGCTCGTCCGTGTCGATGAGGAGAATGCGCGCCATGGTTGTTTGTATCCCGGTCGGCCGGTAGCGGCCTGCGGCGGCTACGGCAGCTCCACTGCCCAGGTGTCGAGCGGCGGCACCCTGGAGACGATTTTTTCACCCTCGAGGAAGCGGGCGAAGCGCAGGTAGCGGTTGCGGTCGAGCGCGCCCGGCCGCAGGGCGAAGCGGGGCAGGGTGTCGCGCCAGGCGCGGCGGTTGAGTTCGTCGTCCAGGTTTTCCCGGCCGTGGCTGACGAACAGCCGCCAGCTCTCGTCCGGATGGTTGACCAGGTACTGCACCCCTTCTTCCAGGGCGTCGACAAAGCGGCGCAGCCGCGGGTCGGCCAGGTTTTTGCTGCCCGCCACCAGGATCAGCTCGTCGTAGCTGGGCACACCGTGCTCCTCCACCAGGAAGGCGCGGCCGGGCCGTTTCTCGATGTCCATCTGGTTGAGTTCGAAGTTGCGGAAGGCGCCAATGGTGGCGTCCGCCTGGCCGGTGAACAGGGCCGGCGACAGCGAGAAGTTGACGTTGACCAGCTTGACGTCGTCCAGCGTCAACCCGGCCCGGGCGAGCATCACCTTGAGCAGCACGGTCTCGAACCCGCCCACCGAGTAGCCGATGGTCTTGCCCTTGAGGTCGGCGATGTTCCTGATCGGCCCGTCGGCCAGCACCACCAGGGAGTTGAGCGGGGTGGCGACGAGGGTGGCGATGCGCACCAGCGGCAGGCCCTGGTCGACCTGCATCTGGTGCTGGTGCTGGTAGCTGACGGCGATGTCGGCCTTGCCCGCGGCCACCAGCTTGGCCGGGTCGCTCGGGTTGGAGGGCGCGATCAGCTCCACCTCCAAACCGCGGTCCTTGAAAAAGCCTTTTTCCAGGGCCACGTACAGGGGCGCGTGGTCCGGGTTGACGAACCAGTCGAGGATCACGGTGAGCTTGTCCGCCGCACCGGCGCGCTGGCAGGGCAGGAGGAGGACAGCAAGGGCAACAAGGACGAGGGTACACTTTCTCATGGCATTGTTCCGTGTTTGGGTTGCCAGAAAACCAGCCTGTCGAGCAGGCGGTCGATACAGAAATAGAGGGTGAGCGAGGCCGTGGCCAAGAGGGTGAGGGCCGCGAACATCAGGTCCACCTGCATGCGCGCGTTGGCATGGAGCATGTAAAAACCCAACCCCTCGCTCGAGCCGACCCACTCGCCGATCACCGCGCCGATGGGCGCCACCGCCGCGGCCACCCGCAGGCCCGCGGCAAAGGCGGGCAGGGCCGAGGGCAGGACGATGTGGCGGAGCACCGAGGCCGGGCTCGCGCCCATGATGCGCGCCAGGTCGAGCAGGTCGTGGTCGGTGCGGCGCATGCCGTCGTACAGGGAGGCGGTCACCGGAAAAAAGATGATCAACACCGCCATGGCCACCTTGGAGGCCATGCCGTAGCCCAGCCAGAGCACCAGGATCGGCGCCAGGGCGAACACCGGGATGGCCTGGCTGATCACCAGCACCGGCAGCAGCCAGCGTTTCAACAGCGGCGACAGGATCATGGTCAGGGCCGCCGCGCTGCCAAGCAGGGTGCCGAGAACCAGGCCGAGCAGGATCTCGATCACCGTGGTGGCCAGGTGCGGGGCGAGCACCGGCAGGTGGGCGACCAGGGCCCGGGCCACGGGCAGCGGCCCGGGCAGGATGTACGGCGGCACCCCGGTGGCGAGCACCACCAGCTGCCACAGGGTGATGAGGCCCAGGGCGAGCAGGGGCAGGCGCAGGTGCTTCACGAGGGAGCCGTCTCGGCCTCGGCCATGAGCAGGCCGAGCAGTTCACCGTGCCGCCGGGCCAGGTCCGGGTCGCCCGGGTCGCGCGGGGTCGGCCCGTCCACCTCCAGGGTGGCGGCCACCCGGGCCGGCGCGCCGGTGAGCACGATGATCCGGTCGGCCAGGCGCAGGGCCTCGAGCGGGTCATGGGTGACGAGCACCACCGTGGCCCCGCGGGTGAGTTCGGCCGCCAGGTTCTGCAACCGCATGCGGGTGAGCGCGTCCAGCGCCGAGAAGGGCTCGTCCATGAGCAGCACCGGCCGCTCCTCCATGAGCGTGCGCAGCAGGGCCGCGCGCTGGCGCATGCCGCCGGAGAGCGTCGCCGGCAGGGCCCGCTCGCGGCCGGCGAGACCCGCGGCGTGCAGCAAATCGCGGGCCCGGGCGCGGCGGGTGTCGTTCACCTCGCCGCGCAGGCGGGCGCCGAGCAGGACGTTGTCGAGCAGGCCGAGCCAGGGCAGGAGCAGGTCGTTCTGGCCCATCCAGGCCACCAGCCGCGCCCCGGACGCCGGTTCGGGCTCGAAGCGGACCGTGCCGCCCGCGGGCAGGGCGGCGTTGCCGGCGATCAGCTTGAGCAGGGTGGACTTGCCGCAGCCGCTCGGGCCGAGCACACAGGTGGTCCGGCCGGCGGCAAACCGCAGGCTCAAGTCGGAGAACAGGGGCCTCCCCGCGAACATGAGGCCGACCCGGTCCAGGACGATGGCCGGGGCAACCGGCGGCGCGGACGGGGCCAACGATTCAGAAGGAGCGGAAGAAATGGTGCACCGGGCCGTTGCCGTGGCCGATCTCGTAGGCGGCGCCGGCCTGGATGGCGCCGGCGATGTAGTCCTTGCCCAGGCGCACCGCGGTCTCCATGTCCTCGCCGCGGGCCAGGTAGGCGGCAATGGCCGAGCTGAGGGTGCAGCCGGTGCCGTGGTTGTTGCGGGTGACCACGCGCTCGCCGGCCAGGGTGACCAGCCGCCCTTCCGCGCCCAGGTAGAGGCAGTCGTCACTGTTCTCCGATTCCAGGTGGCCGCCCTTGATGAGCACGTTGCCCGCGCCCAGGGCCGCCAGGTCCACGGCCGCGGCGGCGAGGTCCTCTTCGGTGAGGATATCCCGGTCAAGCAGCACCGAGGCCTCGGGCAGGTTTGGGGTGATCAGGTCGGCCAGCGGGATGAGGTGTTCCTTGAGGGCGGTCACGGCCTCGTCCTGGAGCAGCTTGTCGCCGCTCTGGGCCACCATCACCGGGTCGAGGACGATGTTTTTCGCAGT
>JAGODN010000120.1 GCA_017998195.1 Desulfobulbus sp.
GGGGTTGCTGTAGACCGTCGCGGCAATGAGCCCGGCGACCGGGTTGGCCCGCAGCAGCAGGGGGAAGCACAGGGTGAGGACGTTGTTCAGGGGCAGGGTCGGGGCGATGCCGATGGCCGCGCCGATGCCGGCGCCCAGGGCGATGGAGCGGGGTGAACCGCGGAGGCGGAGGAAACGCAGCAGGTAGTAGCGGATGGGCCGGGGAACGGGCATGAGGTGTGATCGATGGTTGAGGGAACAGGGGCAGAGGCGCGTTTACCAGTACTGCCAGCTGCCGGTGGCCAGGACGAACAGGGCCAGGCTGATATTGGTGACCGCATGGGCGGTGACGCAGCTGATCAGATCCCGGCGGTGCATCCACAAGAGGGCCATGAGCAGTCCGTAGGCCAGGGCCGCCGGCCATTCGTGCAGAGCATGCCCCGAGGTGAAGACGAGCATCGACAGCAGCACCGCAAACCAGGTCCACCCTCCGGGTTCGACCTCGTTGACCGAGCGCCGGTCAAGGGCGGTGTGCAGCGGTTCACGCACCCGGTCGCGCCAGGCCCGGTGCCACTGCAGGCCGAAGCGGAAGACAAAGCCGCGCATGATCAGCTCCTCGAACAGCGGCACCACCAGGCCGGCGCTGACCAGCCGCAGGACAAAGGCCGGGGTGGACCAGGGCTCGGCCCGGGCGGTCGGGACAAAGGGGGCGAGCAGGCCGATCCACACCACCAGGCCCACCAGGCCCGCACCGGCGCCGACCAGGATCGAGCCGGCCAGGGAACGCGGCCCCCGCAGGGAACAGTACCAGCGCCAGGCCCAGACGAGCAGCAGGGGCACGACCACCAGCCGCAGCAGGTAGCTCGCCTCGGCGGAAAGGTAGTCCCGCGGGATCGAGGCGATGCCCGCGTAGGCCAGGTAGGGCGCGGCGTAGGGCAGGAGCAGCTGGCGATTGGTGATCATGGGTGAGGCCCCCGCGCGGTCCGGGGATCAGGCGGCCGGCGGGCCGGGATCCTTGTCGGCGACCGCCCGCGCCTCGGCCTGTTCCCGCCGGCGGGTGCGCGCCACGTCGAGCACGGCCCAGAGGAGCAGCACCCCGGCGGCGATGCGGTTGAACAGCTGGTGTTTGAGCATATCCGGGTCCGCGGTCAGCCAGCCGTCATAGGCGCACCAGAGACCGAAACCGGCCAGGATCGCGGGGAACACGTAGGGACTGATCTGCGGCGGGGCGGGTTTGCGGTCGCTCATGGGCGTGTCTCCTGGTCAGTTGGTTGGGGGCAAGGGCGGCGGTTGGGCGGAGGGTGGGCAGAGGGGGGCGAGGCTCCGCGTGAGGCCGACAAAATCTTCCAGGCCGAGTGTTTCCGCCCGGGTCGATGGGTCGATGCCGGCGGCGCGCACCCTTTCGGCCAGCCTGGTCTTGTCGCCGCCCGGGACCATGCCGGCCAGGCCGTTGAGCAGGGTCTTGCGGCGCTGGCCGAACACGGCGTGGACAATGCGGGTGAACAGGGCGCGGTCGAAGGAACCCAGGCCCGTCACCCGCGCCGGCTGGGGCTGGAAGGCGATGCGCACCACCAGCGAGTCCACCTTCGGCCGGGGGTGGAACTCGGCCGGAGCGACGGCGAGCAGCGGCCGGACCTCGGCGCAGGCCGCGAACAGCACCGTGGGTACGCCGTACTCCCTGGTGCCCGGGCGGGCCATGAGCCGCTGGGCCACCTCCTTCTGGAGCATGACCACGGCCGAGTCCATCCGCTCGGCCAGGTCGATCAGCCGGAAGAGGAAGGGTGAGGAGATCGAATAGGGCAGGTTGGCGACGATCTTCAGCCGCCGGTCCGGTTCGACCAGCCCGGCCAGGTCGACCTTGAGCGCGTCCGCGTGGATGAGGGTGACGTTGGCGGGCAGATCCTGCTGCTGCTCGTGCAGGCGGACGATGCCCCCATCCGCCTCCAGGCCGATCACCCGGGCCACGACCGCGGCCAGCGGCCGGGTCAGGGCTCCCAGGCCGACACCGACCTCGATGACCGTGTCGTCCGCCTGCAGCCCGGCCAGGTCGACGATGTGGCGGGGGACGCGTTCGCTCACCAGGAAATTCTGGCCGAGCCGCTTGTGGGGGGCCAGCCCCTGACGCTTGAGCTGGCTGCTGGTCGATTCGCGGGTCATGGACAGTTTAGTTGAGCGGCGAGCGGGAATAGGCGTCGTCGTCGGCGGCGAGCAGGCGGCCGGCGAGGAACTGGTGATAACCGGCCACCGCGATCATGGCCGCGTTGTCGGTGCAGTAGGCCGGCTCGGGTAGGAACAGCTCGAGCCCCCGCTCGGCAGCGCCTTCGCCGAGCGCGGCGCGCAGCCGGGGGTTGGCGGCCACGCCGCCGCCGAGCACCACCCGGCGGTGACCGGTGCGCTCCGCTGCGGAGAGGGTCTTGTCCACCAGCACCTCGACCACCGCCTCCTGGAACGAGGCGCACAGGTCGGCCTTGGGCAGGGGCGCGCCGCTGCGGCGCAGCCGGTCCACGGCCGTGGCCACCGAGGTCTTCAGCCCGCTGAAGCTGAAGTCCAGGCTGTCCTCGCCCAACCGGGCTCGGGGGAAGGCTATGGCCGCCGGGTCGCCGGCCGCGGCCAGCCGGCTGATCACCGGCCCGCCGGGATAGCCGAGGTCGAGCAGCTTGGCCACCTTGTCAAAGGCCTCGCCGGCGGCATCGTCACGGGTGCGGCCCAGACGGGTGCAGCTGAGCGGATCCTCCACCGCGAACAGGGCGGTGTTGCCGCCGGAGACGATCAGGGCGGTGTAGGGAAAATCGGGCGGCTGCTCGGTCAGCAGGCAGGAGAGCAGGTGGCCGGCCATGTGGTCCACCCCGACCGCGGGCAGGCCGCGCACCAGGGCCAGGGCCTTGGCAAAGGTGAAGCCGACCAGGAGTGAGCCGACCAGGCCAGGTCCGCGGGTGGCGGCGACCAGGTCGATGTCGTCCAGGCTGGTGTCCGCCTCGGCCAGGGCCTGGTCGACCACCGGGCGGATCATCTCGATGTGCCGCCGCGAGGCCAGCTCGGGCACGATGCCGCCGAAGCGGGCATGGATCTCGTTCTGACTGCTCACCACCGAGGCAAGCACGCGCAAATCGCTGTCGACCACGGCGGCCGCGGTGTCGTCGCAGGAGGTTTCTATGGCCAGGATGCGCATGCGCCGTCGGTTGCAATCAGTGGGGCAGAGTGGTATCAGTAACGGCCTGCCGCCATCCGCGCGGATGGTCGGGAGACCCTGAAAAAAACACCATACCCGAAGACAGACGAAATGACCAGTTCAGCCCCGGGCGAAAACAGCCTGACCGACCTCTTTTCCCGCACCATCTCCTACCTGCGACTGAGCCTGACCGACCGCTGCAACCTGCGCTGCCTGTACTGCGTCGGCGAGGACGAGGCCGGCGGCTGCCTGGCGCGACTGCGTCACGACGACCTGCTCAGCTACGAGGAACTGCTGCGGGTGGTGCGGGTGGCGGTGGCCATGGGCATCACCAAGGTGCGCCTCACCGGCGGGGAGCCGCTGGTGCGCCGCGGGGTGCTCGATTTCATCCGCGAACTGACCCGGATCGACGGCCTGGACGACGTCCGCCTGACCACCAACGGCGTGCTCCTGGCCCAGTCGGCCGGGGCGCTGCGCGCCGCCGGGGTGACCAAGGTCAATGTCAGCCTCGATTCGCTTCGGCCCGAGCGGGTGGCCGAGATCACCGGGGTGGACTGCTTCGCCGCGGTCTGGCGGGGCATCCAGACCGTGCTCGCCCTCGGCTTTGCCCCGGTGAAGGTGAACATGGTGGTCATGCGCCATGTCAATGACGACGAGATCCTCGACTTCGCCCGCCTGACCCGGCATCTGCCCCTGCAGGTGCGCTTCATCGAGTTCATGCCCATCGGCCCGTCCAGCCGCTGGACCCCGGACACCTGCGTCGGCAGCGACGAGATCATGGCGCGGATCCAACCCCTGGGCCGGCTCATCCCCCAGGAGAAGGTGCGCAGTGACGGCCCGGCGCGGGTCTTCCGCCTGGAAGGCGGGGTCGGCTCGCTCGGCTTCATCAGCCCGATCAGCCATCATTTCTGCGATCGCTGCAACCGCCTGCGGCTCACCTCGGCCGGCGGTCTGCGCTCCTGCCTGCTGCACGACGAGGAGGTCGACCTGCGCGCCGTGCTCCGCGACCCGAACTGCGACGAGGCGGCCATCCGCACGGCCCTGCTCGCCGCCATCCGCAACAAACCCCAGGGTCATCACCTGCGTGAGCGACTGGCCGCGGGTGGCGACTGCCACGGCCGCATGAGCCGCATCGGCGGTTAGCCCTCCTCAGCTCCCCTCCGCCCTCGCGCCTCGGCGCAGCCAGCGTTCGATCCGGTCGAAGGCCTCGTCGATCTCCCTCTCCTCGCCGCCGAAGGAAAGGCGCAGGTGCCCCTCGCCGCCGGTGCCGAACTGGCCGCCCGGGATGGTGATCACCCGCGCGCCGTGCAGCACCTGCCGGGCCACGACCTGCGAGGGCTCGTCCGTGAACAGGTAGCGGGCCAGCACGTAGAAGGCCCCGCGCGGCTCCACGTACTCGAAAAATTCGCCCAGCCGGTCCAGCCGGGCGCAGCAGAGTGCCCGTCGTTGCGCCATCCGGGCGCAGGCGTCCGCCAGCCAGGCCGGGTCGCCGTCCAGGGCGGCCAGGGCCGCGTGCTGCGACGGGGTGGGCGCGCAGATGGCGGTGGCGTCGTGCACCTTCATGATCTGTGCCATCAGTTCGGCCGTTGCCGCCACGTAACCGATCCGCCAGCCGGTGAGGGCGTACTTCTTGGACAGCGAACCCACGGCGACCACGTGGTCGCGGTAGCGCGCCTCGGAGAGCGGCGCGAACGGCTGCGCCGCCCCGTACACCAGGTAGTCGTAGGTCTCGTCGGTGATCACCACCAGCCCGCGAGCCACGGCCAGGTCGCACACCGCCCGCACCGCCTGTTCGTCGAACAGGTTGCCGGCCGGGTTGCCCGGGTTGCAGAGCACGATCGCCCGGGTGCGCGGCGTGATCGCCCGCTGCACCGCGGCCAGGTCCAGGTTCCAGCGCCGGTCGAGCGGCGCGAACACCGGCACGCCGCCGGCCAGGTGCACCTGCTCGATGTAGGAGGCGTAGGTGGGCGAGGGCAGGAGCACCTCGTCGCCCTGGTCCACCACCGTGAGCATGGTGGCGAGCAGCCCCTCCATGCCGCCCACGGTGCAGCAGAGTTCGGTTTCCGGGTCGAGGTGCACGCCCTTTTCCTCGGCCAGCAGCCGGGCGATGCGCTGGCGCAGGGCGGGCATGCCGGTCTGCAGGGTGTACTTGCCGCTGGCCGGGTCCTCGTGCAGGACGCGGCACACCGCCGCCACCACCGCGGGCGGGGTGGCGAACGAGGGCACGCCCTGGCCCAGGCTGACGCAGCCGCCGATGCGGGCCGCCTCCTGGGCCATGAGCTTGGTGGCCGAGGCGGTGATGGCGCGGACCCGGCGGCTGACGGGGAGCGAGCGGTTCATGGGAAGATCTTGCCCGGGTTGAGAATCTGGTTGGGGTCGAACAGGGCCTTGATCCGCCGCTGCAGCTCGATGCTCCCCGGCGCCAGTTCCAGGGGCAGGAAGGGCCGCTTGGCCAGGCCGATGCCGTGCTCGCCGGAGATGGTGCCGCCCAGGTCGAGCACCAGCCGCAGCAGTTCCTCGGCCACCCGGTCCATCTGTTCCTGGTGGTCCGGGTGCTGGCTGGTGATGTTCAGGTGGATGTTGCCGTCGCCGGCATGGCCGAAGGCAAAGATCTCCACCCCGTGGCGGGCCTCGTGCGCCGCCAGCCGGTCGACCAGGGTGGCGATCTGCGACAGCGGCACGACCACGTCCTCGCTCAGGTAGAGGGCGGCGTGATCGTGGATGCGCAGGCTCACCTGGCGGCGCACCTGCCAGATCTGCCGCCGCTCCGCCTCGTCGCGGGCGCGCAGCACCCGGGTGGCGCCCTCGCGGGTCATCACCGCCACCACCTCGGCCATCTCCGCTTCGATCGGTGCGGCCGGCCCGTCCAGTTCGACGATGAGCAGCGACGGCCGTTCGCCCGGCACAACAAAGGGCAGCAGCTCGCCGACGAGCGCCAGGCAGCGGTAATCGAGAAACTCGATGGCGCTGGGCAGGTGGCCCTCGGCCATGACCCGGGCCACGGCGCGCATGGCGTCGGCCATGGAGGCGAAGGCGCAGAGCACGCCGGTGGTGGCCGCCGGTTTGGGCAGGAGCTTGAGGGTCAGGGCGGTGATCACCGCCAGCGTCCCCTCGCAGCCCACCAGGAGGTTGGTCAGGTCGTAGCCGACCACGCCCTTGCGGGTGCGCACGCCGGTGGTGATCAGGCTGCCGTCGGGCAGGACCGCCTCCAGGCCGAGGATGTAGTCGCGGGTGGTGCCGTACTTGACGCAGGCCGGGCCGCCGGCGTCGGTGGCGGCGTTGCCGCCGATGGTGCTCAGTTCCATGCCGGCCGGGTCGGGCGGGTAGAACAGCCCCCGGGCGGCCGCGGCCTCGCGCACCCGCAGGCTGATGGCGCCGGCCTCGACCTCCATGGTGAAATTAATGGTGTCGATGGCGCGGATGGCGTCGAGACCGCGGGTGGAGAGGACCACCCCGCCCCGGTCGGCCAGGCAGGCCCCGGCCAGGCCCGACCCGCCGCCCCGGGGCGTGACCGGGAAACGGTGGAGGTTGGCCAGGGTGAGCAGGGTCTGGACGTCGGCCACGTTGTGCGCGCACACCACCATTTCAGGGAGATGGCGCAGGCAGGAGGCGTCGCCGGCATAGTCCTCCAGCCGGGCGGGCTCGGTGATGAGGGCGCCGGGCGAGAGGCGGGCTTCCAGTTCGGCGCGGAGGGCCGGGGTGATCGGTGAATAGGCGGTCATGGGTGAGCGGGGCGGAAAAGGGGAGGGGACGGGCGGATCAGTGCTGGCCGAAGCCGGGGATGGCCAGCCGCTGTTCGAGCCGTTTGAGCAGGAGGATGGCCACGGTCACCAGGGCCAGGTAGTAGAGGCCGATCACGGCGAACACCTCGGTGAAGCGGAAGTACTCGGCGGCAATGGTCTTGCCCTCGCCGGTCAGCTCCATGCAGGTGACCACGTAGGCCAGCGAGGAGTACTTGATCAGGTAGACGATCTCGTTACCGCAGCCGTGCAGAGAGCGGCGGAAGGCCTGGGGCACGATGATCCAGCGGATGGTCTGCCAGCCGGTGAAGCCGAGCGCCTGGGCGCCGTGGTACTGGCCGCTCTTGATGGACAGGAGGGCGCCGCGCACGTACTCGGACTGGTAGGCGCCGCTGCACAGGACAAAGCCGATGACCGCGGCCGCGTAGGGGCTGAGATAGAGCCCCAGGTTGGGCAGGCCGAAGTAGAGCACGAACAGCTGCACCACCAGCGGCGTGCCGCGGAACAGGGCCGCGTAG
>JAGODN010000121.1 GCA_017998195.1 Desulfobulbus sp.
CCGCAACCGATCACCCCCTCGATCCGCCCCGAGACGAGCGAGAGCGTGGCCGAGAGACAGTGGAACACCGCCTCGATGCGGTCCGCGGCGATGAACCTGCCGAGCAGGCTGCCCTCGACAAACGCCCCACCGTACAACGCGCCAACGAGCACGCCGTCGATCCGGTGAAAGGAAAAAACGATGAGCGAGGGCTGCGGGCTGACCGGCTGGTCGGTGCGCACCGTCTGGACAACAAGGGCGAAGCGGCGGTTGTCGAGGTTGTAGCGGCGCACAAAGGGTTCCATGCTCCTCCGGTCGGCGGGTCCCGGTCGGGCGGCCGGCAGGTCCGGTCGCGGCCAGGGGGGGTGGTCTGCAGATCTGTGTTGCGAGAACCGTGCCAGCCCGCCCTTCGCCCCGTTTCAGGGGGATAGGCAGGTTGCCCCGTCCCTTTTTCCATATATGGCAAAACAATCTTCCCAAATATGGAAATATTGGCTAAAGTTTCGCTATTTGGAAAATCTTCACAGGACCGGGGACCATGGGCAAAGGGGACGACTTCTTCCGCGAGACCACCCTGCGTATCTCGTCGAGCCTGCAGATCGACACTGCCGCGGCCAGCCTGTACGCCTACTACCGCACCGTCTTCCCCATCGTCGGCCTCAGCCTGAGCGTGCGCGACGAGGAACTGGGCGCGATCCGCCGCCTGGCCCTGGCCGCGGACCACGAGGCGGACTTCCCGGCGGCCATCGTCCCCCTGCCCGTTGACCTGTGGACGCAGGTGCGCTCCATGGCCCGGCGCGAACCGCAGGTGATCACCGCCGGGGAAAACGAACTGTTCCGCCGGCTGGGCGACCTGGTCCAGCTGGGCGATTGCGCCGACCTGGTACTGCCGCTGTGGCTGGACGACACCCTGCGCGGCGCCCTCTCCCTGCGCGGCGCGGCCGGCGCCCGCTTCACCCGCCGCCACCTCGACCTCGTGGCCACGGTGGCCCGGCCACTGTCACTGGCACTGGCCGGGGCCCTGGCCCGCGAACGGGTGGAGCGCTACGGCGAGCTGCTGCTCGAGGACCGCCATCTCAGCCCCGATGGCCCGGCCAGCCTGGCCGAGGCGGAGATCATCGGCCGCGACGGCGGCCTGGCCAACGTGCTCACCCTGGTCCGCCAGGTGGCGCCGCTGGCCAACACCGTGCTCCTGCTCGGCGAGACCGGCACCGGCAAGGAGCTGGTGGCCAATGCCATCCACTTCTCCTCCACCTACCGGGACGGGCCGTTCGTCAAGGTGAACTGCGGCGCCATCCCCGAGCACCTGATCGACTCGGAGCTGTTCGGCCACGAGCGCGGCGCCTTCACCGGCGCGGTGGGCGAGAAGCGCGGCCGCTTCGAGCGGGCCAACCGGGGCACCATCTTTCTCGACGAGATCGGCGAACTGCCGCCCCAGGCGCAGATCCGCCTGCTGCGCGTGCTCCAGAACCGGGAGATCGAGCGGGTCGGCGGCAGCCGGGCGGTGCCGGTGGACATCCGCGTGATCGCCGCCACCCACCGCAACCTGGAGTCCATGGTGCGCGACGGCCGCTTCCGCGAGGACCTGTGGTTCCGCCTGAACGTGTTCCCGATCATGATCCCGCCGCTGCGCCAGCGCACCGAGGACATCCCCGCCCTGGCCCTGCACTTCATCGCCCGCAAGGCCCGCGAGATCGGCATCAAGGATCGGCCCGCCATCGCCCCGGGCGCCCTGGCGCGGCTGCGCAACTACCACTGGCCGGGCAACGTGCGCGAGCTGGAAAACCTGGTGGAGCGCGAACTGATCCTGCACCGGGACGGGATGCTGACCTTTGCCAGCCTGATGCCGGCCGACAGCCGCAGCGTGACCCCGAGCGAGGATTGTACCGGCTCGCTGCGCCTGGACGATCGCGTGGCCGTCCACATCACCCGGGTGCTGGCGCTGACCGGCGGGCGGATCAACGGCCCGGGCGGGGCCGCGGAACTGCTCGGCATCAAGCCCAACACCCTGCGGGCGCGCATGGACCGGCTGGGGGTCAGCTACGGTCGCCGCCGCACCCGCCCGGCCGCGGACGACCGCGGCGGCGAGCGCTGAAGGAAAAATCCGCCGTCCTCGGCCCGCAGCCCCCCCCGGGGCACGAATTCTGTTGTTTCGGCCGGTGCTTTCCACTACCCTGACACGTCGGCAACTGCTGGTCCGACACCGCGCCGCACCACCACTCCCGAGTCTCTCTGCCCACCCGAGCCTGCCTTCATGCGTCCCTCGAACCCCTTGCCCGCCACCTGCCGCAACTGGCTGTTCGGTCTGCTCGCCCTGCTCGCGGCCGGGTGCGCGCCGGTCGGCCCGGACTACCAGCCGCCCGCGCTGGACCTGCCCGCGGGCTGGAGCCGCGGCCCGGAGCACAGCCAAAGAGCGGATGTCACCGCGCTGGCCCGCTGGTGGACCCTGTTCAACGACCCCACCCTGGACACGCTCATCACCCGGGCCGCCGCTGGTAGCCCGGACCTGCGCATCGCCGCGGCCCGGGTCCGTGAGGCCCGCGGCCAGCGGCGCCTGGCCGCAGCCGGCACCCTGCCCGCGGTGGACGCGACCGGCAGCTATACCACCAGCCGGCGCAGCGACAACACCGGCGGCTCGGGGGGCAACGACGACCTGTTCTCGGCCGGGTTCGACGCGGCCTGGGAACTCGACCTGTTCGGCCGCCTGCAGCGCAGGGTGGAGGCAGCGGACGCCACCCTCCAGGCGAGCATGGAGGAGCACCGCGACGCGCTCGTCACCCTCTCCGCCGAGGTGGCGCGCACCTACATGGAACTGCGCACCGCCGAGCACCGGCTGGCCATCGCCCGCGACACCATCCGCCTGCAGGAGCAGACCAGCGAACTGGTGCACGGCAAGTTCGCCCTCGGCCTGGCCGGCCGGCTCGAGATCCACCAGACCGACAGCCTGCTCGCCCTCAGCCGCGCCGAGGTGCCCACCCTGGAGACCGCCGCGGCCCAGGCCACGCACCGGCTGGCCCTGCTGCTGGGCGAGCAGCCCGCCGACCTCGGCCGGGTGGCCGGACAGGTCGGCCGGATCCCGCAGGTGCCCGCCCATCTGCCCCTGACCCTGCCCTCGGACCTGCTCCGCCAGCGGCCCGACATTCGCGCCGCCGAACGCCAACTGGCCGCGGCCACGGCCACCGTGGGCGCAACCGTGGCCGAACTCTTTCCCCGCTTCTCGCTCGGTGCCCTGCTCGGCCTGCAGGCGAGTTCGCTCGGCGACCTGCTCAGCCGCTCGAGCCGTTTCTGGACGATCGGTCCGGCGGTGCGCTGGCCGCTGTTCGACGCAGGCGCCATCCGGGCCGGGATCGAGATCAGCGAGGCGCGGCGCGACCAGGCCCGGGTCGGGTACGAAAAGACCCTGCTCACCGCCCTTGCCGAGACCGAGGACGCGCTCGTCGCCCTGGACCGCGAACGGGTGAAACAGCAGCAGCTCGCCACAGCGGTGGTCGCCGCCGACCAGGCCCTGACCGCAGCCCGCGGCCTGTACACCGCCGGCCTGACCCCCTTCCTCAACGTCCTGCAGAGCGAGGCCACCCTGTTCCAGGCCCGGGACCGGCTGGCCGAAAGCGACCAGCGCCTGGCCCTGGCCCTGGTCGCCCTGTACAAGGCCCTGGGCGGCGGCTGGCAGAGCGCGGCCGCCGAACCCCACCCCGCCCCGCCGCCAACCTGAACCGCCAACGCCCATGATCCGCCCCTGCCCTGTCCCCCACCCGCCGCGCCGGCGGTTTTTCCGGTGCCGCCTGTTTGCCGTGCTCATCGCCTGCCTGCTGCCCCTCGCCCTCATCGGCTGCCCGGGCGACCGGAACGACCGACCCAAGGAGCGCAAGCGCCCGACCGTGCCGGTGACCATTGCCCGGAGCCGCACCGCCACCGTGCCGGTGGAACTGGCCGCCACTGCCCACATCGAGTCCCCGGCCGCGGTGGCGGTGCGCAGCCGGGTGACCGGCACGCTCGAAAAGGTCCACTTCACCGAGGGACAGGAGGTCGAGGCGGGTGCGCTGCTCTTCACCATCGACCCGCGGCCCTTTGCCGCGGTCCTGGCCCGGGCCGAGGCCGAGCTGGCCCGGGACCGGGCCGAACTGGAGAACAGCCGGCGCGAACTGGCCCGCTACACCACGGCCGCGGCCAAGGGGTTCGTGTCCGCGGAACAGGCCGACCAGGCCGCCACCCGGGTGGCCACCTTCAGCGCCGCGGTCAAGGCCGGCCAGGCCGCGGTGGACGCGGCCCGCCTGGAACTGGGCTTTGCCGCCATCCGCTCGCCCCTCACCGGCCGGACCGGCGAGGTCCGTGTGGATGCCGGCAACCTGGTGCGCGCCAATGACGAGACCGAGCTCGTCACCATCCACCAGATGGCGCCGGTGCACGCCGCCTGCACCCTGCCCGGCCGCCACCTGCCGCTCATCCGCCAACATCAGGCCGAGGCGCCGCTGGTTGCCCGCATCATCGATCCGGCCAACGGGTCCGCGCCGCTCATCGGCACGCTCAGCTTCATCGACAACACCGTGGACCCGGCCACCGGCGCGATCCGCCTCATCGCCACCTTTGCCAACCGCGACCGCGCCCTCTGGCCCGGGCAGATGGTGGACCTGCGCCTGCTGGTCACCGAGCGGCCGGACTGCGTGGTCGTGCCCGCCCGGGCGGTGCAGACCGGCCAGCAGGGGCCCTATGTGTACGTGGTCAAGACGGACACGACCGTGGCCGTCCGGCCGGTGACCCCGGGCCTGGCGTTTGGCGAAGAGCTGGTCATCGACCGGGGGCTTGCGGCCGGGGAGCGGGTGGTCACCGACGGCCAGCTGCTTCTTGCCGACGGGGTCAGCGTGCAGGAACGCAGCCCCACCGGCGCACCGGCCAGGCCGGCCGCGAACGCTGAAAAACCCGCCGGAAACACACCATGAACAGCGGCCTCTCGGACCTGTTCATCCGCCGGCCGGTGATGACCGTGCTGGTGATGACGAGCATCCTCCTGTTTGGCCTGATCGGCTACCGCCAGCTGGCCATCAGCGACCTGCCCAACGTCGATTTTCCCACCATCCTGGTGAGCGCCAACCTGCCCGGGGCGAGCGCCGACACCATGGCCTCGACCGTGGCCACGGTACTCGAGAAGCAGTTCGCCACCATCGCCGGGCTCGACTCGATGAACTCGGTGAGCAGTTCCGGCGCCACCCGCATCACCCTGCAGTTCTCGCTCGACCGCGACATCGACGCCGCCGCCCAGGACGTGCAGACCGCCATCTCGCTCGCCGCCCGCCGCCTGCCCGACGCCATGCCCTCGCCGCCCTCATTCCGCAAGACCAACCCGGCGGCCGACCCGATCATCTACGTGGCCCTGAGCAGCCCCACCCTGCCGCTCTCCACCCTGGACCGCTACGGCCAGACCATGAGCGAACGGCTGTCCATGGTCAACGGCGTGGCCCAGGTGACCCTGCGCGGCACGCAGAAGTACGCGGTGCGCATCCAGCTCGACCCGCGCGCCCTGGAAGGCCTCGACCTGGACGCGGACCAGGTGGCCCGGGCGGTGTCCAGTCAGAACGCCAACAAGCCCATGGGCCGGCTCATCGGCCCGGACCGCATCCTCACCCTGGAGGCCAACGGCGAACTGGAGGAGGCCGCGCCCTACCGGGAGGTGGTGGTGGCCGTGCGCGAGGGGAGGCCGATCCGGCTGAGCGAGGTGGCCCGGGTCACGGACAGCGTCGAGGACGACCAGTCCGGGGCCTGGTTCTTCACCACCGATTCGCGCGCCCAGACCATCATCCTGGCGGTGGAAAAGCAGCCGGGCATGAACACCATCGAGGTGGCGGACGCGGTGCGCGACCTGCTGCCGGAAATGGCGGCAAGCCTGCCCGCCTCGATCCGCCTGGCCGTGCTGCGGGACGCCAGCGTCGCCATCCGCGCCTCGGTGGCGGACATCCAGTTCACCCTGCTGCTCACCTTAGGCCTGGTGGTGCTGGTCATCTTCCTGTTCATCCGCAACCTGCGGGCCACGGTCATTCCCAGCCTGAGCCTGCCCATGTCGGTGATCGGCACCTTCGCGGTCATGGCCACGCTCGGCTACAGCCTGAACAACATGTCGCTGATGGCGCTGACGCTGGCCGTGGGCTTCGTGGTCGACGACTCCATCGTGGTGCTCGAGAACATCGTCCGCCACCTGGAGATGGGCAAGAGCCGGGTGCAGGCGGCCCTGGACGGGGCCCGCGAGGTGGGGTTCACGATCATCTCCATGACGCTGTCGCTGGTGGCCATCTTCATCCCCCTGCTGTTCCTCACCGGGCTGATGGGGCGGCTGTTCCGCGAGTTTTCGGTGACCATCGCCGCGGCCGTGCTGGTCAGCGGCCTGATCAGCCTGACGCTCGTGCCCATGCTCTGTAGCCGCTACCTGGGCGAGCACGCCCTGGCCGGTCGGGGCCGCCTCTACCGGGCCACCGAGGGCGCCTACCAGTGGCTGGTGGATCGGTACAGCCAGAGCCTGTTGTTCGTGCTCCGCCACCGGGTGGCGACCATGGTCTTCTCCCTGGCCATCCTCGTGGCCACCGGGGTGCTTTTCAAGGTGGTGCCCAAGGGGTTCATTCCGGCCGAGGACCGCGACTTTATCATGGTCTCCACCCAGACCGAACAGGGCATCGCCTGGACCGCCTTGGTCGAGCGGATGATGGCGCTGGGCGGGATCGTCCAGGAGCATCCGGCGGTGGACCGGTTCATGGTCCACGCCTCCACCTCGGGCATGATGATGGTCGTGCTCAAGCCGCGCGCCGAGCGGGAGCTGAGCGCCGACGAGGTGATCCGCGACCTGCGGCCGCAGCTGAACACCGTGCCCGGCATCCGCGCCATGCTGGTCAACCCCTTGCCGGTGAACGTGGGCGGCCGCCGCTCGCGCAGCCTCTACCAGCTGACCCTGCAGAGCGTGGACACCCCGGCCCTGTACGCGGCGGCCGCTCAGCTGGAGCGGGTGATGCGGGACAACCCGGAGCTGACCGACGTGAGTTCCGACCTGGAGATGGCCAACCCGGAACTGCGCCTGGACATCGACCGCGACCGGGCGCTGTTGCTCGGGGTCTCGCCCGAACGCATCCAGGACGCGCTCTACTCGGCCTACGGCCAGCGCGAGGTGTCGACCATCTTCGGCGCCAACGACCAGTACAGCGTGCTGCTCGAATACCTGCCCGAGTTCCGCGCTGACACGGGCGCGCTCGACCGGCTGCACCTGCGCAGCGACACCGGCCGGCTGGTGCCGCTTGCGGCGGTGGCCTCGGTGCACGAAAGGCTGGGGCCGTTGTCGGTCAACCACTCGGGCCAGCTGCCGAGCGTGACCCTGTCATTCAATGTCCGCCAGGGCGTGGCCCTGGGCAAGGCCCTGGCCGATCTGCAGGCCGTGGTCGATACCACCC
>JAGODN010000122.1 GCA_017998195.1 Desulfobulbus sp.
CTGGCCGGCAGCGAGCCGAACGCGGTGGACCTGCCCACCGGCGCCGCCACCCTGTCCCTGCCCTTCGGCGAGCTGAGCGTCCGCCTCGACCCGGAGGAGTTCCGCTGGGGGCCGTTCACCCTGGTTTGCTGCACCGCCGCGGCCGGCCTCGAGGTGCGCGGCCTGCGCAACGACTACCGCTGGCCCGGCCTCGGCGCGGCCATGGTCGCCTCGCTCAGGCACATCCCCGGGGCCGAGGTGCCCGAATACACCCTGGTGCCGTCGGTGCTCAAGGTGCCGGTGACCGCCTTCCTGCGTATCGACAACATCGGGGAGACGCTCGTTTCCGGCCGGCTGCGCGGCGAGATGACCCTGACCACTCCGCAGGAGACGCCCGAGGTCACGGTCAACGGCCACCGGGTGCCGCTGGATTTCCGGCCCACCACCGCGCTCGCCTCGACGCTCGAAGGCTCGCAGGTGTACGACCTGGAACTCAAGGGGCTGCTCTCCGGCGACCTGCAGCTGTTCAAGCAGTCGGCCCGGTTCAAGGACAACGTCTTCCTCATGGCGCCCTTCCGGCCCGGCCGCATTCCGCTGGTGCTGGTCCACGGCACGGCCTCGAGCCCGGCCCGCTGGGCCGAGGTGCTCAACGAGATCCTCAACGATCCGGTGCTGCGACAGCGCTACCAGGTCTGGCTGTTCACCTACAACACCGGCAACCCGGTGTTCTATTCCGGCGGGCTGCTCGCCCAGGGACTGCGCAACATCGTCCACCAGCTCGACCCGAACGGCCGCGACCCGGCCCTGCGGCGGATGGTCATCATCGGCCACAGCCAGGGCGGCCTGCTCACCAGGCTCACCGCCGTGGACAGCGGCACGGTCTTCTGGGACAGCCTGTTCGCGGTGCCGCCGGAGGGGCTGCGCATCTCGCCGGAGTCACGCGCGGCCCTGGAGCGCAGCCTGTTCTTCAAGCCCCTGCCCTTTGTCCGCCGGGTGGTTTTCCTCTCCACCCCGCACGGCGGCAGCTTTCTGATCAGCACCTGGGTGAGCAACCTGCTGCAGCGGCTCATCACCCTGCCGTTCGCCCTGCTCAGCCCGCTGGAGGAGATCTTCGACCAGGACCCGAGCGCGCTCAGGGTGGCCGGCATGAAGGAGCGGATCCCGCGGAGCACGGACAACATGAGCCCGAACTCCACCTTCATCCGCACCCTCGGCTCGCTGCCGCTTTCGCCAGCGGTCACGGCTCATTCGATCATCGCCGTGGCCAACCCCGAGGCCCCCAGGGAGCGGTGGGACGACGGCGTGGTCAGCTATCAGAGCGCCCACATCCCGGGCGTGGCCTCGGAGCTGGTGGTCCACTCGGCCCACTCCAGCCAGGATAACCCGGCGGCCATCGAGGAGATCCGCCGCATCCTCATCGACAACCTCACCGACTAACCGCAACCTGCAAGGAGGCCCACCATGTTCATCGATCTGCTGCGCAGTCGCCGAAGCATCCGCCGGTTCACCGACCAGCCGGTCGCACCGGAACAACTCGACCTGCTCGTGGAGGCGGTCGTGCGCTCGTTTTCGTCCAAGGGCATCAACCCCTGGGAGTTCGTGGTCGTCCAGGACCGCACCACCATCGAGGCGCTGGCCGCGGCCAAGACGCACGGCTCGGCCTTCCTGCGGCACGCGCCGCTGGCCATCGCGGTCTGCGCCGACCCGGCCAAGTCCGACGTGTGGGTGGAGGACGCGGCCATCGCCGCGGCCATCCTCCACCTGCAGGCCGCGGACCTGGGGCTTGGCAGCTGCTGGGTGCAGATCCGCCGGCGCGAGCACGACGCCACCACCAGCGCCCAGGACTACGTGGCCGGACTCCTGGGCCTGCCGCCGGGGATGATGGTGCTGGCCATCATCGGCATCGGCCACCCGGTGGAGACCAAGGCCGGCCACCCGCGCGAGGCCCTGCCGTTCGCCCAGGTGAGCCGGGAACGGTTCGGCCGGCGCGACTGAACGGCGGTTTTCCCCTGCGTTCCAGGCGCCCGGAGCGGCCAGGGGGAAAATTCTGCTTGTCTAAAAGACAATTTCAGGCTACATAGTCGCCCTAGCATTTGCGCCTGTAGCTCAGCTGGATAGAGCGCCGGACTACGAATCCGTAGGTCGGGAGTTCGAATCTCTCCAGGCGCGCCAGAAAAAACAGGGAGTTACGACTCAGGTCGTAACTCCCTTTTTCTTTGTCCGGCCCACTTGCAAGCACGTTGTAAGCAAAAACACCTAGGTGGTTACCAGCCCAGCCGGGTGCCCATGGGTAGGGCATCTCCGCCCTCACTCCTCCACCTCACTTCACGCGGTCGGTGCCCGGCCAATCAGGCAAAGAACCTTTGTTTTGTCCCGGCAACCACTTTTTTGTTGAAACGTGGGAGTGCGGCGGATCGGGTTCAGTCTTGGACGCATGGCTGGCGGGAAGAGCATCCGCCGTTCGAGATGGCCGCTTCTATGGCCGCCTGGCTGTTACTGATTGCCACCATGGAACCATTTGCGGATCGCCGTCATGGAGCCATCCCTTGACCTGGCGAATGGCGATCTGCGGCGTTCGGTCTAACGCCAGTACCGCAACGGTTCTGCGTAGGGCGAATGGATGATCAGGAGGTCGATGGTCGTCCTTGGCATCAGCGTGCCTCCCTGTCCACGATCCCGGCCAGTGCCTCCAGTAACGGAGGCAGGTCTTCCCGAACCGTGTCATAGACGACGGCAACGTCGACGCCGTCGTACATGTGGATCACCTGGTTGCGCATGCCGATCATCTGTCGCCATGGCAGCGCAGGGTACAGGGCGCGGGTTGCTGCGGAAACGCGCCGGGCCGCCTCGCCGATGATCTCCACGCGACGAATCACCGCGTCCTGCAACTGGGTGTTGCCGGCGAAGGCTTCCATGTCAACGCCTTCCAGATAGGCTAGGGCAAGCCGCGCCGACTCCTGTATGTCGCGAAGGTAGGCGGCGTCACGCTGCATAGATGACCTCCGCCGACTCCAGGATAGCCCGACGTCGGAGGGGATTACGGCTCGCTTCGATGCCCCGGCGACTGACCAGGTCCACCTGGCGCCCGAAGATGCGGGTCAGTTCGTCCTGCATACTGACCATGTCAAACAAGGTGTACCGTGCGTCCGGGGCGAAGCGGACGAGCAGGTCGATGTCGCTCTCCGGCCCAAAGTCGTCCCGCAAAACCGAACCAAACAACGCCAGTTCCGTTATCCGCCACCGACGGCAGAATTCCTGGAGCGCTGCTTCCGGGAGTGCAATTCTCGCTTTCACCATGGCACCCTCAATCAACCCCTCGTCGATGTTCGCTTCTAGGCTGAGGCCGGTCTTCGACGTCACCGGCGTCACCGGCGGCTTGCTTCACCGCTTCTTGTCCGTATGCTCATACCGCTCGATCGGCCGATTGGATTCGGTCTTTGTCTGCCGTGCCATCAGTGCCTGTGTGACTGGTCATGGGTGCACCAAGATGCTTGAACGGCGGGCAGGTCGATCGCCAGACGAAACAACCGGCCAGAATCAACAAGGAGAATACAAGGTCGGGCAAGAGGGTGCAAAAAGTTCCGCCCGGTGTCGTCTTCCAACCAGTTGTTTTTCAAAACCTTGCCTTGCCGCCACCAGAATTTTACCTGGGGACCTGCCCTCCTCGACGGGCGTTCACAGGAGTTGAGGAAATCAGCGGCCATAGGTGGCGAACCGAGGTGGACAACAGCGCCCCGCCTGTCTCGCAGTTCGCTTCCCCCTTTCCCTTTGCCGTGTTTCGTGGAACAAACAGAGGCACGGTTTTTCGCTGCCGGAGTTGGCGGCCGGCCGGCTGCAGCGCAACCACACCGACCGCCGGGACCCATCACCAGGGAGGAAAACATGACCACGTCCTTATCCACCTGTCCCCTGTTCAAGGTCGACAGCTACATCGATGGCGCCTGGGTGATCACGGAGAACCGCTTCGAGGTGCGCAATCCGGCCGATGGCGAGGTCATCGCCCGGGTGGCGGACGGCGGTGCGGAGTTGGCCGAGCGGGCCATCGACGCGGCCGCGCGGGCCCTGCCCGACTGGCGGGCGCGCACCGCGACCGACCGCTGCCGGCTGCTGCGCCGCTGGTTCGAGCTGATCATGGCGCACCAGGACGAACTCGGCCTGATCATGACCATGGAACAGGGCAAGCCCCTGGCCGAGGCCAGGGGCGAGATCGCCTACGGCGCCTCGTTCGTGGAATGGTTCGCCGAGGAAGGCAAGCGGGTGTACGGCGAGACCATCCCCGCGCCCACGGCGGACCGGCGCATCGTCGTGATCAAGCAGCCGGTGGGCGTGGTGGCTGCAATCACGCCCTGGAATTTCCCCAGTTCCATGATCACCCGCAAGGCCGCCCCGGCCCTGGCGGTGGGCTGCACCTTCGTCCTCCGGCCGGCCTCGGAGACGCCGCTGTCCGCCCTGGCGCTGGCCCGGTTGGCGGAGATGGCCGGCTTCCCGCCGGGTGTAATCAACATCGTCACCGGTCGCGATGCCCGCGGCATGGGCCGGGTGTTCACCGAAAGTTCCAGGGTCGCCAAGTTTTCCTTCACCGGCTCGACCGCGGTGGGCAAAGAGCTGATCGCCCAGTGCGCCGCCACAGTCAAGCGGGTGTCCATGGAACTGGGCGGCAACGCGCCCTTCCTGGTGTTCGACGATGCCGATCTGGATGCGGCCGTGGTCGGCGCCATGGCGAGCAAGTATCGCAACGCCGGCCAGACCTGCGTCTGCGCCAACCGCTTCCTGGTGCAGCGCGGGGTGCAGGACGCCTTTGCAGACAAGCTCGTCCGGGCGGTGGAGCGACTGCGGGTGGGCAACGGGCTGGAGGAGGGGGTGGAAATCGGCCCGCTCATCAACAGGCAGGCCCTGGAGGACGTGGACAAACTGGTGCAGGACTCGGTCACCGCCGGCGCCGAACTGGTGCTGGGCGGCCGGCCGCACAGCCTGGGCGGCCTGTTCTACCAGCCGACCGTGCTCAAGAACGTGACCAACACCATGCCCGTGGCCGCCCGGGAGATCTTCGGGCCGGTGGCGCCGCTCATCACCTTCGACACCGAGGCCGAGGGCATCGCCCTGGCCAACGACACCCGCGCCGGCCTGGCCGCCTATTTCTACGCCCGCGACATGAGCCGCATCTGGCGGGTGGCCGAGGGGTTGGAGTACGGCATGGTGGGCATCAACGAGGGGATCATCTCCAACGCCGCCGCCCCGTTCGGCGGGGTCAAGGAATCCGGCCTGGGGCGGGAGGGCTCGCGCCACGGCATGGACGAGTACCTGGAGATCAAGTACCTCTGTTTCGGCGGGGTGACCGCAGGTTGAGCCATCTCCGCCCCGGTGGTACGGCCAACCGCGAGCCGACCCGCATAGGCAGGTGAATCCCACTGGCCCCCTTCCAGTAGATACGTTATTTATCCAATTTTTAGCCCAATTTCCTCCATTGAAACACCCCTGTTCCGGGAGTACTCATTACCAAACAGAGGCGCCGGGACAGCCGCCCCGGCGGGCTGTTCGAGCCCGGCCTCTGCCCCGCTCACAGATCCTGCGGTCGGCGCGGGCGCCGGTCCTGCACACTGACCACAACACAATGGAGGGAGTATGAAGAAGATTCTGAGCCTGACCCTGCTGGCCCTGGCCTGCGCCTGGACAACCAGCGCTGTCGCCGCCGATGGCGTGTACGTGGCCGGTAACGTCGGCGTTGCCATGGCCACTGACACCGAAATGGATGATCCCGAATTGCCGGGGGTATCCATGGATGTGACTTATGACACCGGCCTGGCCTTGAGCGCCGCGCTCGGCTACGGCATCGGCAACTTCCGCCTCGAGGCGGAATTTGCCTGGCAGCGCAACGACTTCGATTCGCTCGAGGCCTCTGGTTATGGCCTGGGCCTGGACGTGCCCCTGTCCGGCGACGTGAGCGTCGCCTCGGGCATGGTGAACGGCTATTTTGACTTCCCCGTCGGCGGCAACTGGAAACCGTTCATCACCGGCGGTATCGGCATGGCCAAGGTGGAGGTGAACGATCTCAACTACCCGGGTTCCGGCGAGCCGGACTGGAGCGACGACGACACCGTGATGGCCTGGCAGGTGGGCGCGGGCGTGGGCTACGCGCTCAATGAGCAGACGACCCTCGAGGTCAAGTACCGCTACTATGTCACCGACGACGCCGAGTTCGAAGACGGCGACTACCTGGAATTCGAGAGCCACAACATCTATCTCGGAGTGCGCTACACCTTCTGAGCGCCTCGCGTCCCCCGGGACCCTGCCGCCGGCGACAACAGAACCCGCGTGGACGCAGGTTCCACGCGGGTTCTGTTGTCGCCGGCGGCGGCGCGGCCCAGTTCCTCACCGGCGCGGTCCGGGCCCGGCACGGTCAGGGCTCGCTGCGCACCCGCACATAGGTGGGAAAGCGCGGCAACCCCTTGGCGGTGAAGCCGCGGTACCGATAGGTGATCACCGTGCCCACGGGCGGCGGATGGCTGCGTTCGGCATCGCTCAGGCCCGAGCCGATGCGAAATTCGCCGAATTCGTTGCGACAGCTGAACGCGCCAAGCCGGCCCGCGAGCCTGCCCTTGCCGGGGTGGTGCGCGGTCACCGTGCATTCGGCGTCGTGCCGGCTTTTCAGCTTGAGCAGCTGATCGCTGCGACCGCCCCGGTACGGGGCATTGGGGTCGCGCAGCATCACCCCTTCACCGCCGCCCGCCTCCACCTGCCGCAGAAACGTCTGCACCTGGGCGACATCCTCTACCGGCCGTTGCGGGATACACACGATCCTGGCCTGCGGATGGGCGTCCAGCCACTGCTGCAACATTGCCAGCCGCTCATACAGGTTGCCCGGCGCCTGCGGCACGTCGAACACGTGCAGCTTGAGCTGCGACCAGTCGCCGCGCGAGCTGCGCACCGCGGCGGAGATCTGCTCGAACTGGCCGCGCCCGCTGTACAGTTCGCCATCGACCGCGAATGGCGGAAAATCACGGGTGAAAGAAGGGGGCGGGGCAAAGGCGGAGCCGTTGCGGCTGAGCAGCTGCCGGGTGTTCCAGAAGGCGCGTACGCCGTCGAGCTTTTCGCTCATGGCCCAACCGCGCACATCCTGCTGGCGGTACTCCCTGGCCAGCAGCAGGTCTTCCGCCCGGGCGACGCCGGTGCACACGAGCAGACAAACAAGGCACAGGAGAAACCGGCGCAGGCCGGTTGGCCATTGCCGCACCCATCGACGGGGAGTTGTCCATTTATGAGGATTTCTGGCTGCCGCGCTCCACAGCCGTCGTTCAATCGCCTCGATGTGTTCCAGTTGGGCCATGCTGTCTCCGATGGTCGTTTTGTGTGCATACCAACCTGTGCTCAGCCCTGCCGGCCGAGCTTGTCGCGCAGGGT
>JAGODN010000123.1 GCA_017998195.1 Desulfobulbus sp.
TTTTCTTGATTTTTTCCAAGAGGGTGGTCCGCTTCAGGTTGAGCAGGCGGGCCGCCTCTTTTTTGTTGCCCTGGGTGAGCTTGAGCGCCTGGACGATCGGCTGGGTCTCGAAATCGTTGACCAGGGCGTTGAAATCGATACCCGCCTGCGGCCAGTTGTCCTCGGGCACGGTCGCGGCCGGGCCAGGAACCAGATCCTGCTCCGAGCGGGCGGGGTCGGCGTCCGCCTCGGGCCGGACCGGGTCGGCGGGCGGCGGCGCGCCGTTGCGGAACTTCTCCGGCAGGTCGTTGTAGCCCACCTGGGAGCCGCCGTGGAGAATGGTCATGTGCTGCACCAGGTTCTCCAGTTCGCGCACGTTGCCCCGCCAGGGAAAGGCGGCGAGGGTGCGCATGGCCGCCAGGTCGAAGCCGAGCAGGGGCTTTTTCCGGTTGCGGCCGACGACGCGGATGAAGTGGTCGATGAGCAGCGGGATGTCGCCGAGCCGCTCGCGCAGCGGCGGGATGGTCACCGGGATGACGCTCAACCGGTAGTAGAGGTCCTCGCGGAAGCGCCCCTCGGCCACCATCTCCTCCAGGTTGCGGTGGGTGGCGGCGATGATGCGCACGTCCACCGGGATCGGCTTGAGTCCGCCCACCGGTTCGAACTCGCGCTCCTGCAGCACGCGCAGCAGCTTGGCCTGCAGGGTCGGCTTCATGTCGCCGATCTCGTCGAGAAAGAGCGAGCCGCCGTTGGCGTACTCGATGCGGCCGATCTTGGTGCCGGTGGCGCCGGTGAAGGCGCCCCTGGTGTAGCCGAACAGCTCGCTCTCCAGGAGGTCGTCGGGGATGGCGGCGCAGTTGACCGGCACGAAGTTGTTTGCGCCGCGGGGGCTGTTGCGGTGGATGGCCTTGGCCACCAGTTCCTTGCCCGTGCCCGATTCCCCCTGGATGAGGACCGTGCTCAGGTCGTCCTCGGCCAGTTTCTCGATCAGGTCGAACAATCGGCGCATGCAGGCGCTGCGGCCGATCAGGTTGCCGAAGGAATCGTGGGTCGCCATGGTTCAGCCGGGGAGCTGGTCGGCCAGCCTGCTGGTGGTCAGGCGCATGTTGAGGCTCAGAAGGCGCAGGATGGTGCGCACCAGGGAGAGGCCCAGGGCGGGGTGGCGGGCGGTGAGCAGGTCGAACCCCTTGCGGGTGAGCAGCACGACCACCGACGGCTGGCGCGCGACCACGGTGGCGGAGCGGGGCGAGCGGTCGAACAGGGCCATCTCGCCGACGGTGCTGCCCCGGCCGGCGCGGGCCACCACCCGGCAGTCGCCACGGGTCGTCCGCTTGAGCACCTCCAGCCGGCCGCTGACCACGAAATACATGGTGTCGGCCGGTTCCCCCTCGCTGCACAGCCGTTCGCCGCGGCCGATCTCGGCGAAGTTCATGTGGCGGGCAAGCGTTGCCAGCTCCTCGCCGGTGCAGCCGTCGAACAGCGGCAGGGCAAGCAGATGCTCCCTGGTCGTTTCTTCGTTGTCGGTGAGCGGCACTGCGGGCGGAGCGGGTCGTTTCATGGTCAGGGGCAGGGCGCCCGGGCGGGGGAACGAAAGACGGGGCGCGCGTTTTTTTCAGTGCGCTCCCCGGGTTATGCAAGAGCCTACCACAGATGATTCGCGAAAGACAAGGGCCTTTCACGCAACGTGTCATTTTCTTGACAACAGGGAGGAAGTATGCGGATTCAGGACGGATGGACCACAGCGGGCCGGGGCCCGGGGTGGATCGGGCTGGTCGTTGCCCTGGTGCTGGCGGCGGCGCCGGCCATGGCCTGGCAGGGGCGGGTGCGGAGCGTGCCGGACGGCGATTCGCTCACCGTGGAGCGGGCCGGCCGCACGGTCAAGATTCGCCTCTACGGCATCGACAGCCCCGAGTACCGCCAGCCCGGCTGGCTCGAGGCGCGCGATTTCACCCGGCGGCTGGTCAGCGGCCGGAGCGTGGAGATCGAACAGATGGACCGGGACAACTACGGCCGGGTGGTGGCCCTGGTGGTGCGCGACGGCGTGCTCGTCAACCGCGAACTGGTGCGCGCCGGCCACGCCTGGCAGTACCCGCGCTACTGCCGCAGCCGCGACCTGTGCACGGAGATGGCCTCGCTCCAGGACACGGCCCGGGCGGAGCGGCTGGGGCTGTGGCGGGAACCCTCGCCGCTGCCGCCCTGGAAGTGGAAGCGGCTCACCAAAAATCGCCGCTGACCCGGCTCAGGCCGCGGTCGTCTGCGGCCGGGCGCGATCGACGATCTGGCGGATATCGTCGCGGTTCAGGGTCTCCCGTTCGAGCAGGGCGCTGGTCAACGCCTCCAGCGCCGGCCGGTTGTCGCTGAGCAGCTGCCCGGCGGTGTCCGCGGCCGACTGGACGAGCTTTTTCACCTCCGCGTCGATGACGGTGGCCGTGGCCTCGCTCAGGATCTGCCCCGGCTGGCCGCCCAGGGGCTGGGGAGCGCGGAAGGTGAGCGGGCCGATCACCTCGCTCATGCCCCATTCGCACACCATCCGCCGGGCGATGTCCGACACCCGCTCGATGTCGTTGCCCGCGCCTGTGGTCATCTGCTGAAAGACAATCTCCTCGGCCACCCGGCCGCCGAGCAGGGTGCACAGGGTGTTGGTGAGCCAGGTGCGGTCGTGGGCGCTGCGCTCCTCCTCGGGCAGCTGCATGGTCAGGCCGAGGGCGCGGCCGCGGGGGATGATGGTCACCTTGTGCACCGGGTCGGCGCCGGGCAGCAGCCAGGCGACCAGGGCGTGGCCGGCCTCGTGGCAGGCGGTGATCCGCTTTTCCCGCTCGGTGAGGATCAGGCTGCGCCGCTCCGCGCCCATGAGCACCTTGTCCTTGGCCGCCTCGAGGATGTCCATGGTGATGGCGGCGGCGTTTTGGCGGGTCATGAGCAGGGCCGCCTCGTTGACCAGGCTGGCCAGCTGCGCCCCGGAGAAGCCGGGGGTGGCGCGGGCGATGGTCTGCCAGTCGACGTTGTCGGCGGTGCGGGTGCGGCGGGCGTGCACCCGCAGGATCTTCTCGCGGCCGCCCACGTCGGGCAGCGGCACCATCACCTGGCGGTCGAAGCGGCCGGGCCGGAGCAGGGCCGGGTCAAGGATGTCCTGGCGGTTGGTGGCGGCGACCACGATCACGTGGTCGCTCACCTCGAAGCCGTCCATCTCCACCAGCAGCTGGTTGAGGGTCTGCTCGCGCTCGTCGTTGCCGCCCGGGCCGCCGCCGGCGCTGCGGTGGCGGCCGACCGCGTCGATCTCGTCGATGAAGATGATGCACGGCGCCTTCTTCTTGCCCTCGGTGAACAGGTCGCGCACCCGCGAGGCGCCTATGCCCACGTACATCTCCACGAACTGGCTGCCGCTGATCGAGAAGAACGGCACCCCGGCCTCGCCGGCGATGGCCCGGGCGAGCAGGGTCTTGCCCGTGCCCGGTTCACCGTAGAGCAGCACGCCGGTGGGGATGCGCGCCCCGGCCTCCACGAACCGCTGCGGTTTCTTGAGAAAATCGATGATCTCCGCCACCTCCTCCTTGGCCTCGTCGATGCCGGCCACGTCCGCCAGGCGGACCTTGGACTCCTCCGGGTTGATGAGCCGCGCCCGGCTCTTGCCAAAGGCCGGCATGCGCCCGCCGGACGACGGGCCGCCGCCGCTGCGCTGGAAGTAGAAGAACCAGAGGAACACGAACAGCAGGAGCGGCAGCCAGCTGAGCAGGGTCTGCAGGTACCAGGGGGTTTCCGGTTTCTCCTCGACGTGCACGGTCACCTTGTTCCGGGTGAGCCGGTCGAGCAGGTCACCGGCGGGCGGGATGACGGTACTGTGGCGGCTGCCGTCGGCCGCCTCCCAGGAGACGGTGCGATCGACGATGGTCACCCGCGAGAGCGCGCCGCTGTCCACCCGGGCGAGGAAATCGGTGTAGGCCACGGCCCGGCTGTCGGTGGTGGTTCGCTGGCAGAAGGTGACCAGCAGGACAACGGCCAGGGCGACGATCAGCCAGACGGACAGGTTCTTGAAGAGGTTCTGCATGCGCTCCTCCGGGCGGAAAGGGTGGGTCGCTGCTCGTGCGGCAGCGGGCGGACGATGCATTGTCGTCCCACGATGAGGTAGCATATTCGGGGCAAAAGGGAAAGGGCGGCTGTGCCTGCGGTCTTCTGTCGGAGACGGTAGCGCGTGCGGCCAGGGCCACGGCAAGATCCCGCTCCCGCTCCGGGTCATTCTGACCCGATTGGCCGCGCGCCCGTTTCCTTTTGACCCGCACCGGAAAAAGTCTGTTGTTTTCGGTCTGTTTGCGGTTTTTCCAGGTTCCGTCGCGCCCGTGCCGCCACCCCGGACCCGCCGGTCTGGGACCTTTTGTCCGCTCCGGGCACCGGGAAACTTTTTATCTCCTTGAAAAATTGTTATTTTTCTGGATGGCACGGGTGTTGCTACAGGGAGGGTGCGCATCATTGGATCCAAACCGAGGCAGCAACTGGCCCAACACCCCACAACCCCAGGAAAAGGACGGTACATCATGGCAGTCAGAGAGCAGGTCTACGGCTATTTCATTCCCAGTGTCACCCTCATCGGCATCGGCGCAGCCAAGCAGATCCCGGAGAAGATCAAGGCCCTCGGCGGTTCCAAGCCGCTGATCGTCACCGACAAGGGCATCACCGGCGCCGGCATCACCAAGCAGATCACCGACCTGCTCGACGCCGCCAAGATGAAATACGTGGTCTATGACGAGACCATCCCCAACCCCACCGACAAGAACGTGCATGACGGCGTCGACGTCTACAAGAAAGAGAAGTGCGACAGCCTCATCACCCTGGGCGGCGGCTCCTCCCACGACTGCGGCAAGGGCGTGGGCCTGGTGATCGCCAACGGCGGCAAGATTCATGATTACGAGGGCGTGGACAAGTCCTCCAAGCCGATGCCGCCGTACCTGGCCGTGAACACCACCGCCGGTACCGCTTCGGAAATGACCCGCTTCTGCATCATCACCGACACCTCCCGCCACGTGAAGATGGCCATCGTCGACTGGCGCGTGACCCCGGGCATCGCCGTGGACGATCCGCTTTTGATGGTCGGCATGCCGCCGGCACTGACCGCGGCCACCGGCATGGACGCGCTCACCCACGCGGTCGAGGCCTATGTCTCCACCATCGCCAACCCGATGACCGACTCCGCCGCGGAGAAGGCCATCGAGCTGATCGCCAAGTACCTGCGCCCGGCCGTGGCCAACGGCCAGGACATCGAGGCCCGCGAGGGCATGTGCTTTGCCCAGTACCTGGCCGGCATGGCTTTCAACAACGCCAGCCTCGGCCACGTGCACGCCATGGCCCACCAGCTGGGCGGCTTCTATGACCTGCCGCACGGCGAGTGCAACGCCATCCTCCTGCCGCACGTGGAGAAGTTCAACCTGATCGCCAAGATGGACCGCTTCGTCAAGATCGCCCAGCTGCTCGGCGAGAACACCGCCGGCCTGGCCCCGCGCGACGCGGCCGAACTGGCCCTGGTGGGTATCAAGAAACTGTCCGCGGACATCGGCATCCCGTCCGGCCTGATCGAACTCGGCAAGCGCTACGGCAAGGAAGTCAAGGCCTCCGACATCGACACCATGGTGGGCAACGCCCAGAAGGACGCCTGCGGTCTGACCAACCCGCGCTGCCCCAAGGACGTGGACGTCAAGGCCATCTACACCGCGGCCCTGTAAAAGAAAAACCCCTTCGCCCGGTGCGGCCCGAGCCCTCCCTGTCGGGCCGCATCCCGGGTCGCACCGGGCGTGTTGTCGTGACACCAGTACGCTGTGGTTGGCGTCGCGGGGCAGGGATTCGTCCCTGCCCCGCATTTCCCGTTGTTCGGAGAGGGAGCGTGGGGCCTTTCCTCCTTGTGGCCCCATGCTCCCCGTTCCGAAAGCGACCGAAACTGACCGGTTCGGACAGGTGTTGACAAAACAAATAGCACGATATATTAATGGATTAGATTTTTTTGCGGCTGGCGGACCCCTGCCAGGCCCGGTTTCCCCCACCTCTTTTCAGGAGCAAACGCATGGCTGATAAAATTTTTCGCGTGAACATGTCGGATCTGAGCACCAGGGTCGAGGACGTGCCCGAGGCCTGGATGGGACTGGGCGGCCGCGGCCTGACCTCCACCATCGTCGCTGCCGAGGTCGAGCCAACCTGTCATCCGCTCGGCAAGCGCAACAAGCTCGTCTTCGCCCCGGGCCTGCTCTCCGGCACCCCGGCGGCCAACTCCGGCCGTCTTTCCTGCGGGGCCAAGAGCCCGCTCACCGGCACCATCAAGGAGGCCAACTCCGGCGGCTCGTCGGCGCAGATGCTCGCCCGCCTGGGCGTCAAGGCCCTGATCATCGAGGGCAAGCCGGCCGACGCCGCCAAGTGGTACAGCCTGCAGGTCGGCGAGAACGGCGTGACCATCAAGGAAGAGAGCGAAGTGGTCGGCCTGGGCAACTTTGCCGTCATCGAGAAGCTCAACCAGCGCATCAACGACAAGGTCGGCGTGATCAGCATCGGCCCGGCCGGCGAGATGCAGATGCTTGCCGCCAACATCTCGGTCAAGGATCCGGACAACCACGTGCGTTCCTGCGGCCGTGGCGGCCTGGGCGCGGTCATGGGCTCCAAGCGGATCAAGTTCATCGCCGTCGAGCCGACCGACAAGAAGGTCGAGATCACCGAGCCCGAGGCCTTCAAGGCCGCCAACCGCGCCTTTGCCAAGGCCCTGGTCGATAACCCGATCAGCAAGGCCCTGGCCCAGTACGGCACCAACGTGCTGGTCAACATCATCAACGAGTCCGGCGGCCTGCCCACCCGCAACTTCACCGCCGGCCAGTTCGAGGGCCACGAGGCCATCTCCGGCGAGACCATGCACGACACCATCGTCGCCCGCGGCGGCAAGCCCAAGCACAACTGCCACCCCGGCTGCGTCATCCAGTGCTCGCAGATCTACGCCGACGTCAAGGGCGCCTACAAGACCTCGGGCTTCGAGTACGAGACCATCTGGGCGCTCGGTGCGGACTGCGCCATCGACAACCTCGACCACGTGGCCGAGGCGGACTCGATCATGGATGACATCGGTGTGGACTCCATCGAGATCCCGGTGGCCTTCGGCGTGGCCATGGAGGCCGGCGTGCTCAAGTTCGGCGACGGTGTCGAACTCCTCCGCATCCTCCGTGAAGAGGTGGCCAAGGGCACGCCGCTGGGCCGCATCATCGGCAACGGCGCCGGCTCGGTGGGCCGCGCCTACGGCGTCACCCGTGTGCCGGTGGTCAAGAACCAGGCCATCCCGGCCTACGACCCGCGCGCCATCAAGGGTATCGGCATCACCTATGCCACCTCCACCCAGGG